>CAYQUI010000001.1:0-36272 GCA_964420685.1 uncultured Lentisphaeraceae bacterium
TCGCTGCCGCGCCGGAACGTCCAGTGTTCCACGAACGCCCGCGCCGCCTGTCTCTGTGCCGTGTCCGCTTTCATGGTCGAATTATACCAAAGATAAGGCGGTGGCTTGCGCGCGGGCAGGGCCTTGTGCTATACTGCGGCCATGAACAAGGCATTCCTCTTCTGTGCCGCGACGCTGATGGGTGGCGCGGCGTTGGCCGTGGGAGAAATCCGATCGGGCGAACTGTGGCGCGACACGGCGGGACACGTGATCAACGCCCACGGCGGCGGCATGATGTACGACAACGGCACATACTGGTGGTACGGCGAGCACAAGGTCTACGGGCGAGCCGGCAACCGGGCGCACGTGGGCGTCCACGCCTACTCGTCCGCGAACCTGGTCGACTGGGACGATCGCGGCATTGCGCTCGCCGTGACAGATATGCCGAGCGACATTGAAGACGGCTGCGTGCTGGAGCGTCCGAAAGTCATCCGCAACGCGAAGACCGGCCACTGCGTGATGTTCTTTCACCTTGAGCTCAAGGGGAAAGGCTACCGCGCGGCGCGGACGGGCATTGCCGTAGCCGACAGGCCGGAAGGGCCGTTCAAGTTCCTGCGTTCCCTGCGGCCGAACGCCGGCGACTGGCCGACGGACGTCCGTCCCGAAGAAAAGACGCCCGAAGCCCGGACGGCTTCCCGCCAGCTCGGCGACGAATCGGGCGGGCCGAATGATCGCGTCCGCAACTGCACGCCTTATCTCGGTCATCTCGCGGGCGGACAGATGGCGCGCGACATGACGCTGTTTGTTGACGACGACGGCACCGCCTATCACGTGTTCGCGTCCGAATACAACTCGACGCTCCATGTCGCCGAACTTTCCGACGACTACCTGGACTATTCGGGCCGTTGGTTTCGCGTCGCGGAGAAGGAGTGGACGGAAGCGCCCGCCCTGTGCAAATGGAACGGCTACTACTGGCTGATCGGGTCGGGCTGCACGGGCTGGAAGCCCAATGCGGCGCGCCTCTACCGCGCCAAGAAACTAGAAGGGCCATGGACGAACCTCGGAAATCCCTGCAAGGGCGTCAATCCGCAGAACGACCTTGGACCTGAATGCACGTGGGGCGCGCAATCCACCTACATTCAGCCGATTGCCGGCAAGCCCGGGCGTTTCGTGGCGATGTTCGACATCTGGCGTCCCGAAAACCAGATCGACAGCCGCTATGTCTGGCTGCCGATCACGTTCGCGGGCGACACGCTGGAAATCGTCTGGCGCGACGCCTGGACGCCAGCCGACTGATTTGGGCCGAGGCTATTTGGAATCCGCAGCCTTCAAGACGGGTCGCCGGAGGCGCGCTCGTAGCGTTCGCGGACGCGCAGGAAGAGCCAGCACGTCAGCGGCACCGTGAAGATGTAGAGGATGCCGAGCGACCCAATCGCCAACCAGAAGTTGGAGACGAGGAACGCGACAAGCATCAGAAGCCCCGCGAGGACAAACGGCAGATGCCGACGCGAGACGTGCAGGTGCTTGAGCGAAATCGTCGGCAGCCGCGACGCCATGAGCGAACCGACGAAGAGAAGCATGAACACGCCCGTCCACGGATTCTGCAGCACCGTCGCGAACGCCGGGGACAGGCCCTTCGCATCAAGCGCAAGCGAGAGAATCGCCGGCGAGAGAACCATCCAGCAGCCGCCCGGCGCGGGCACGCCCGTGAAGAAGTGCGTCCAGTACGGCGCGGTCTCCTGCTCCAGCATCGTGTTGAAGCGCGCGAGGCGGAAGCAGTCGCACATCGCGTAGTAGAGCGCGCAGCCGAGCACAATGCGGATGAACGGCCGCGCGACGACCGTGCCGTCCGCGAGCGTGTGATCCGGCCCGCCCGTCATCCAGAAATACATGAACATCGCCGGCGCGACGCCGAAGTTCACGAAGTCGGCGAGCGAATCAAGCTCGGCCCCCAACTTGGAGCTCGCGTTCAGAAGCCGCGCAATCCGCCCGTCCATGCCATCGCAGACACACGCGACGAGAAGCGCCCACAAGGCCGGCAGAAACCGGCCCTCGGACGACAGCGAAATGGACGTGATGCCCGCGCACGCCGCCAGCGACGTCACGAGATTGGGGACGATCGCGCGGAGCGGCACACGGTCGTGCCGCGCCTCGCGCGACCGACGTCGACGACCCCTGAAGCGAAAACGACTCATGCGCTTACTTGACCGAGATGTGAATGCCACCACCCGTCGGCGCGCCCGCCGACGGCTGCGCCGCGGCCTTCGCCGCATTCTTGCGCGGCGGCCCGATGAGGCAGAAGTGAATGCGCCCGTCGGTCTTCGGGGCCTGCTCGACCGAGCATTCACCCTGAATCATCGACAGGACTTCGGCGATCTTGTCTTCGCCGATGTCACGGTGGGCGTTCTCGCGCCCACGGAACTGGAGCGACAGGCGCACCTTGTTGCCGTCGGCGAGGAACTCGCGAATCTGCTTGAGCTTGTGCTGAATGTCGCCGATGTCCGTCCCGGGATGGAACTTGATCTCCTTCACCTGCGTCGCCTTCTGCGACTTGCGCTGCTGCTTCTCGCGAATGGACTGCTCGTACTTGAACTTGCCGTAGTCCATGATCTTGCAGACCGGCGGCTGGGCGTTCGGCGTGATCTCGACCAAGTCGAGCCCCCGGCTGTCCGCCAACTTCTGCGCGTCGCGCGTCGCCATGACGCCGAGCATCTGCCCCTGAGCATCAAGAACGCGCACCTGCGGCACGCGAATCTTGTAGTTAACACGAGTGAACTGTGCGATAACCCACCTCTTTTGGTTGTTGTTGATTTGTGTATTCTACCACATTCCGCAGACGGAAAGCAAGCCGCCGCGCGACCAGGCGCGCCTCAATGCTCCTTGATCGTCCCCTTCAGAACGGCGATGAAGGCCGACTGCGGCACGTTCACGTGGCCGAACTCCTTCATGCGCGCCTTGCCGCGCTTCTGCTTCTCAAGCACCTTCATCTTGCGCGTGACGTCGCCGCCGTAGAGCTTCGCGAGCACGTCCTTCCGGAACGGGCGAATGTCCTCGCGCGCGATGATCTCCTTGCCGATCGCCGCCTGCACGGGAATCTTGAACTGGTGCGGCGGAATCGTCTCGGCCAGAGCCTTGCACATCTGCAGGCCGCGCGTGCGCGCCTTGTCGCGGTGAACCATCGTCGCGAACGCATCGACCGTCTCGCCGTTGAGCAGAATGTCCATGCGCACGATGTCCGAGACCTGGTAGCCGTTCGGCTCGTAGTCCATCGAGGCGTAGCCGTGCGAGACGGACTTCAGCGTGTCGTGGAAGTCGATCAGGATCTCGTTGAGCGGCAGCCGGCAGTGGAGCATCACGCGCTTCGCGTCAATCGTCTCCGTCCCCTCGACGAGACCGCGCCGATCCATCACGATGCGCATGACGTCGCCGATCGACTCCGACGGCGTGATGATGCGCGCCGTCAGGACCGGCTCGGAAATCGTCTCCAGGGCCGACGGGTCGGGCATCTGAAGCGGATTGTCGAGATCCTTCTCCTCGCCGTTCTTGTACTTCAGCTTGTAGACGACACCCGGCGACGTCGAGATGATGTCAAGGCCGAACTCGCGCCGCAGACGCTCCTGCACGATCTCCATGTGCAGAAGGCCGAGAAAGCCGCAGCGGAAGCCGAAGCCGAGCGCGAGCGACGACTCGTGGTGGAACGTGAAGGCCGCGTCGTTGAGGTGAAGCTTCTCCAGCCCCGCCGCGACTTTCGGAAACTCGTCCGTCGACATCGGGTAGATGCCGCAGAACACGGTCGGGCGAATGTCCTGAAACCCCGGCAGCGGCTCGGTCGCGCCGAGCTTCGCCGTCGTCACCGTGTCGCCGATCTTGATCTCGCTCGGATCCTTCACCGTGCCGACGATGTAGCCGACCTCGCCCGCCGAAAGGCGGTCGACGGGCTTCTTCGTCGGCGAGAAAATGCCGACCTCGTGCACGGTCGTCGAGACGCCCGAACCCAAGAACTTCACGTTCTGCCCGGCGGCGAGCGCGCCGTCCATCACGCGCACGTAGGTGATCACGCCCCGGAACTCGTCGAAGACCGAGTCGAAGACGAGCGCGCGGAGAGGCGCCTCGACGCCGCGCGTCTCCGGCGGCGGGATGCGCGTCACGATCGCCTCCAGCACGGCGGGGCAGCCGACGCCCGTCTTCGCCGAGACCAAAAGCGGCTCGTCCATCGGAATGGCGAGGATGTCCTCGATCTCGCGCGAGACCTCCTTCACGTCCGCCCCCGGCAAATCGACCTTGTTGAGGACGGGCACGATCTCAAGCTTCGCGTCCTGCGCAAAGTACGTGTTCGCGACCGTCTGCGCCTCCACGCCCTGCGCGGCGTCGACGACGAGCAGCGCGCCCTCGCACGCGCCCATCGAACGGCTGACCTCATAGGCGAAGTCCACGTGGCCGGGCGTGTCGAGAAGATTGAAGAGGTAGGTCTTTCCGTCCTTCGCCGTGTAGTGCATCGAGACGGGATGCGACTTGATCGTGATGCCGCGCTCGCGCTCAAGATCCATCGCGTCGAGCGTCTGCTCCTTGAGCTCGCGCGACGAAATCGCGTGCGTCAGCTCGAGGATGCGGTCGGAGAGCGTCGTCTTGCCGTGGTCGACATGGGCGATGATGCAGAAGTTTCGGATGTGTTCAAGTCTCATGCTGCGCGGTTCCGTTCCCTTACCGGACAAAGGACTGCACGGCGCGCCGGAAGCCCTCGGCGCTGCGGGCGATGATCGCCTCGTCGACGCTGCAGCAGATGCGGACGTAGCCCGCGAAGCCAAAGCCGCTCCCCGGCACGACGAGGATGCGCTCCTTCACGAGCGCATCGACGAACGCGACGTCGTCGGCGACGGGGCTTTTCGCGAAGAAGTAGAACGCCCCCTTCGGCAGCGCAAACTCGACGCCCGCCTCCGTCAGCACCTTCGCCATCAGCTTGCGCCGACGGTCGTAGACGTCCAGGTCAACCGTCTCATTCACGAGCGCGGCCGCAAGCCGCTGGCCGATGACGGGCGCGTTCACGTAGCCGAGCGTGCGGTTCGTGAGCGTGACGGCCTGCACGAGCGATGCCTGGCCGGGCATGTCGGGATTCGCGACGAAATAGCCGATGCGCTCGCCCGCGAGCGAAAGCGTCTTCGAGAACGAGCCCAGGACGCACGCCCACTTCGTGAGCGGCAGGATCGCCGGCACCGTCGCGCCGTCGAACGCGAACGCGCGGTACGGCTCGTCGGACAGGAGGAAGAGCGGACGCGCCCCGTCCGTCTCCGCGCGCCGCGCGTTCTCGGAATCGACAAGCGCGGCGATCTGCGCCAAGACGTCGCGCGGATAGATGCAGCCGGTCGGGTTGTTCGGCGAGTTGACGATGATCGCGCGCGTCTTCGGCGTGATTGCCGCCGCAATCCCCGCCACGTCAGGCAGGAAGGCCGGCGGAAGGGACGGCACCGTCTTCAGGACGCCGCCGAAGTGCCCGCAGTAGGACCCGTACTCGACGAAGTAGGGCGCGGGCGTGATGATCTCGTCGCCCGGCTCGACGACCGCACGGAAAAAGCTCACCATCGCACCGGCCGCGCCGACGGTCATCACGACGTCCGTGGCCGCGACGGGCGTCTCCTGCTGACGCGAGAGAAAGCCGGCCATCGCCTCGCGGACGGACGGGAGGCCGGCGTTCGGACAGTAGCCGAGGCCGAGCGGCTTCACGGCCGCGTCCGCGAGCCGAACCAGCTCGTCGCGCGTCCGGGGCGGCGGCGGCACGTCGGGGTTGCCGAGCGAAAAGTCACAGACGGCGTCTTCGCCGAACTGGCGCTTGAGCTCAAGGCCCTTCTCGAACATCTTTCGGATGAAGCTGGAACCCGCCATCGCGCGGGCAATCTCGCCTGTGACCGTCTGCATCATTTCTCCGCCTTTGCTTACTCCGCCGTCTCGCCGAACGTGATCTCCGGGAAGATCTCCTTGGCCGTCTTCGCGTATTCCGGGAACTCCTCGACGACCTTCTTGGCCAGTTCCTCGCCCTTCTCGACCGCGCCGTTCACGTCCGCGCAGACGATCTGCAACGTCAGCGCCGCGCCCGTCATCGCGTCCGCCCAGTCCTTCAGGTTGAGCTTCGGGCGGGCATTGTCGCGGCCACGGAGAACGAAGTGGTTGATCAGCTCGTTCAGGTTGCCGGGATAGTCCTTGTAGAACTTGTGCCACGGAATCCGCGCCTTCGACTTGCCTCGGTCGAGGTTCATCTCACGCTCGTTCACGGACGCGACCTTCGCGCCCTTGAGCTTGCCCCGGAAGACATAGCCCGAAAGGTTCCGGATGAAGAGCTCCTGCATCTCCTTCATGTCGTTGACCTTGCGGATCTGGATGTCCGCCGCGTGCTGTCCCTCCGGCGTCTTCAGGTCCGCCTTGAGGGTGGTGAGCTGACGGAGCGCGTTCTTCCAGTCGAGCTGCCGCAGCGAACCCTGCGCGACAATCGTCTCGAACTTGTCCGCCACCGCCTTGACCTCCTCGTCGATCTTCGCCTGGCGCTCGGCGGCGATCTTCTCCTGCCGCGCCTTCTCGGCGGCGGCGGCGGCCTCGGCCTTCGCCTTGCGGTCGGCTTCGAGCTTCTCGATGCGCAGACGCTTCTCCGTCTGCTCGACGAGCTTCTCGCCGCGCGTCTTGATGTAGGTGATGCCCTTGCGGACGTTCTCGACGTCCTTCGACGTCTTGATCTGATCCAGCATCTCCGCAAGCGTGACGGACAGCTTGCCGAGCGTGCGGGCGTTCTCCTCCGTCCGCGCGACGAGCGCCTCGCCTTCCGCGCTCTTCTTGACGAGCGCGCGCACGGACTGGCGGATGCGGATCGCGCTCGCCTGGCAGCCGTAGGCGCGCGCCCAGAGCTCATGCATCGAAACGACGGCCGCCGGCAGTTCCTCGGCGGGCTTCGCCTCGGCGGCGGCCGGCTTCGCGTCCGTGCCGTCCTTCTTCTCGTCCGCCGGCTTCGCCTTTTCGTCCGTCTTCTTCGCGTCCTTCTTCGCCGCCGTCGGCACGGCATTCGTCGCGGTCGGCGCGGCGGCGGCCGAAGCCGCATTCGTGGACACAGGCGCCGGCGCGGCAACCGTCGGCGTCTCGTTCGTCGCGGCGATCGCGTCCAGCAGCTCCTTCGTCGGATCGGGCTTCAGCAACTTCGCGTGTTCCGGCTTCAGCAGCTTCGCAAGTTCCTTCGTCGACGCTTCACAAGCCACAACCGCCTTCTGCGCAAACTCGTCGAACTCGTCCGCGAACTGGACGGCGTGGGACACGGTGTCCGTCACGGCCGCGCGGGCCTTTTCGTGGCCCTGCAAGACCTGACGCTGTTCCTCGGCCGCCTTCGCCTTCTTGTCGGACACGACAAACCACCAGAGGCCGCCGCCAATGCCGGCGACGAGCAGGAATCCGCCCACGACGAAGAGAATCACCTTGACGAGCAGGTTGCCGCCCTGTTCGTCCTCGTCCGCCTCCGCGTTTTCAGGCTTCGCCGTCTCGTCGCGCGCGCCCGCGTCGCCCGCCTCGCCACTGTCGAGATCCCGCTTGACCGTGCCCGGACGCTTCATCATCGTCGTGCGCCGTCCGCGCATCATCACCGTCCGCCGCCCCGTCCCGGCGGCCGCCGGACGCTTCACGGGCGGCACGGCGGACGTCGTCGTGGTCGCGCCCTTCAGCCCCGTCGTGAGGACTTCCTTGAACGCCTCCAGCAACGCCTCGAAGCTCGGATAGCGGTCTTCCTTGTCGAGCGCCAGCATCCGCATGACGAGATCGTCAATCGCGGGCGTGAGGTCGGCGCGGAGTTCGCTCGGCTTCTTCGGCGCGCCCTCGAAGCGCTTCTTGACGACGGCAATGGAATCCTCGCCCTCGAACGGCGCAACGCCCGTGAGCGCATGGTACAGCGTGCCGCCGAGCGAGTACATGTCGGCCCGGAAGTCGATCGGCTCCTTCTTGACCTTCTCCGGCGAAATGTAGTAGGGCGTGCCCCAGATCTCGTCCGTGTCCTTCTGCATCGCCGCGAGACCGAAATCGACGAGCTTCGCGTTGCCGTTCGCGTCCAGGAGGATGTTCTCGGGCTTCACGTCGCCATGGACGCACCCCTGGTCATTCGCGCACTGGAGCGCCTGGGCGACCTGCTGGCAGATCTTGAGGACGCGCGCGACGTCCGTCTTGCCGGGGTTCGCCTGCATGATCGAGTAGAGCGACCCGCCGCACGCAAGTTCCATCGCGATGTAGGGCATGCCGTCGCAAATGCCATAGGAATAGACCTGCGCGATGTTCGGGTGGATGAGGCGCGCGACGGACTGCGCCTCCTTCTTGAACTTCTCGACGAACTCGGCGTCGCTGCCGTATTCCTTCAGCATGACCTTGACGGCGACGGGGCGGTCGAGCATCTTGTCGCGCCCCATGTAGACGCCGCCCATGCCGCCCGTGCCGAGTTCGCGCTCAAGAAGGAAGTTGCCGTGTTCGCCGAAGGTTCCCGGCGTCTGGATCAGCTGTTCGCTCATTTGATGATTCTCCATCCGGTAAAGGGCCAGAAGACGAAAGACGCGCATCCGCGCAGGTTGCCGCGGGGAACCGTTCCCCAATAGCGGCTGTCAAAGGAGTTGTTGAAGTTGTCGCCGCAGGCGAAGTACTCGTCCGCCCCCATCGTGACGACGTCCGGGCGGCCGGGCACGGGATGCTCCAGCGCGTAGGTCTCGCCCGGCCGCGCCTTCATCCGCTTGATGTAGTGCGTCCCCTGCGGCAGGTCGCGAATGCCCGTCGTCGAGAAGATCATGACCTCGTTGTCCTTCGGCTGGACGAAGTTCCACTTCCAGCGATTGACGAAGATGAAGTCGCCCGTCGTGATCGCGCCCTTCCAGAGCGTCTCGCCCGCGCGCACGTACGTGCCGTGCAGCGCGCGGCAGGCGTCCGTCGGCAGCGACCACGCCTCGTCGGACGTGCCGATCTTCACGGTCGCGAAGCCGTCCTGCCGGGGAATGCACCGCACCTGCCCGGAGACCGGCGCCGTCCACTCGACCGTGCGCGAACCCGTGACGGCCCACTTGAAGACGGAAAGCGGAAAGGCGTCCCACACGCCCTTCTCGGCCGTCACGTCCGTGTGGTAGCCCCAGAGCGTCTCCTGCATCGAGCCGGTCGGAATCTTGAACGGCGTGTAGAAGTAGGCGCGAAAGGCCATCGCGACCGAGATCGCGACGACCAGCGTGTCCAGCCACTCGCGGCCGTAGTCCTGCCAGGTCTTGCGCGCCGTCACTTCGAGGGGACCTTCGTCGGGATGATCTCGATCAGGGAGTCGAGCTGCGCGGCGAAGAGCATCGCCTCGCCCTGAACCTGCGCGTTCGGACTTTCGGCAAGCCCCTCCAGGGTCTTCTTGTACTTCTGAAGCTCCGCCACGATCTTCTTCGCCTCGCCCGCGTTCTTGCAGACGAAATCGTCACGGCTCCAGAGCGTGAGCTTCTCGAAGATCTTGCCGAGCGAGCCGAGTTCCTTGTTCTGCTTGAACTTCTGGTCGATCGCCTGCATCTTCTTCTTCTCGGACGGGAAAAGCTTCACGAGCGTCTGGAGGTCGTAGTAGGCCCGCGCCGGCGCCGCGTGGTGCTCCAGCCCGATGCGGAGCTTGAGTCCGCTCGCGTACTGGTTGAGCGCGTCATACATGACCTGCGCCTCATTCGCCTGCTCGGCGTCCTTCGACTTGATGCCCGCCGCGAGGATCTTCAGGGCCGCCGACGCCGGCTTGCCCTTCGCGACCAGGGCCGGAACCTGCTTGTAGTACTGCGGCTCGCGGACGCCCAGCGGCAACGCCCAGTCCGCCGGCAACTGCTTCTTCGCCGTGTCGACGGCCGCGCGGACGGCCTTGAAGTCGCCGGCCGCGTAGCTCTCCTTCGTGTAGAGCGGATCCGTCCCCTTCGCGCCGTAGACGGCGACGTAGGGAAGCTTGTCGGCCGTGAGCGCGGCTGCGCCAACGGGCGCAAGGTCTTTGTAGAACGGCACCATGTTCTGCCCGTAGACCACGTACTGCCCCGCGACGGCCTGCTCGGCGTCCTTCGGCGGACGGAAGTTCAGCGCAAACGACTTGGGGTCCGTCCCCTTCGCGTTGCGGACGGAGAAGACGACGATGCCGTCATGCGGCAGCTCGGCCGTTTCCCACTGCGTCGCATGACCCTGCGGCAGCGGCATCAGGCCGGCCAACGGCGCAAGCGTCCGCACCTGGCCGGCGAACGCCTCGGCGTCCACCACGACATAGACGACCGTCCACTGCCGAAGGTCGCTCGGCGTAATCGTCCGCCCGAAGAGGTAGCTCTTGGGCGAAATCCCCGACCAGTCGACGAAGCCGTCGGCGACGGGCGCGGGCGCGGCGAACGCCGACAGCCCCAGAAGACCCGCGCAGAGGACAAGAGAACGCTTCAGCATGTTCATGAGAGACGCCTTTCCCGAACGACCTTACGCCCGGTAGTTCGGTGCTTCCTTCGTGATCGTGATGTCATGCGGACGCGCCTCGCGCTGGCCCGCCGCCGTGACGCGGTAGAACTTGCCCTTCTCCTGGAGTTCGGCGACCGTCCGCGCGCCGCAGTAGCCAAGGGACGCGCGGAGACCGCCGCAGAACTGCGTCATGATCGACTTGACGTGGCCCGCGTACGGCACCATGCCCTCGATGCCCTGCGGCACGAGGCTGTCCTCGTCCTCATTGTCCTGGAAGTAGCGCGCGCGCGAGCCCTTGCCGTTCTTCAACGCCGCCATCGACCCCATGCCGCGATAGACGACGTACTTGCGCCCGTTCGCGTAGATCTTCTCGCCCGGCGACTCCTCCGTGCCGGCCAGAACCGAACCGAGCATGACCGAGTCGGCGCCCGCCGCGAGCGCCTTCGGCACGTCGCCCGAGAGCTTGATGCCGCCGTCGGCGATGACGGCGACGCCGCTGCCGCGCAGGGCCTTCGCCGCGTTGTAGACGGCCGTCAGCTGCGGGATGCCGACGCCGCAGACGACGCGCGTCGTGCAGATCGAACCCGGCCCGATGCCGACCTTGACGGCATGCGCGCCCGCCTTCGCAAGCGCCTTCGCCGCCTCGCCCGTCGCGATGTTGCCGGCGATGACGTCAACCTTCGGGAAGTTCTTGACGATGTACTTCGTCATGTCCATGATGCCCTTGGTGTGGCCATGCGCCGAATCGACGACGACGCAGTCGACGCCGGCCGCCGCCAGCTTCTCCATGCGCGAGAGGTCGCCCTTGCCGCCCGAAACGGAGGCCGAGACGCGCAGACGGAACTTGTCGTCGCAGTTGTAGCCCGCGTTCGAGTTCTCGATGATGCGCGCGACGTCGGTGAAGCTGTAGAGGCCGATGACGCGCCCGGCCTTGTCCACGAGCGGCAGCTTGCCGATCTTCGCCTTGCGCATGAGGTCGTAGGCCTTCTTGAGCGACGTCTTCGCGTCGCCCGTGATCGGGCAGGGCTGCATGACGTCCTTGAGCTTCATCGCGTTCATCGGCGCGAAGCGCATGTCGGACGACGTGATCATGCCGACAAGCTTGTCGTTCGCATCCAGCACCGGGAAGCCGTTGAACTTGAGACCCATGCGCCGCTTCTCGCTGCGGAGGAAGCTGATGTCGTCGTTCGCGTGGAAGCAGACGGGGTTCGCGATCAGCCCGTTCAGGTGGTTCTTCACCCGCGCGACCTGCGCGGCCTGCTCGTCTTCCTCCAGGTTCTTGTGGATGCAGCCAATGCCGCCGGCGAGGGCCATCGCGATCGCCATGGGCGCCTCGGTCACGGTGTCCATCGCCGCCGACATGAAGGGAATCTTCATCGACGTGCGGGAGGTGAGCTTCGTCTCGAGCGAGGTGTCGTCGGGCAGGAAGTCGGCATACTGCGTCACCAGCGTGACGTCATCATACGTGAGGCCTTCGTACGGAAAGGTCTTCATGAAAGAGTCAAGGTACTTGTTCATCGCATCCCCTTCGGGCATCACACGCCCTTTTTAGCATGGAATTATACACTTTCTGCGCCGCCGAATCAATGGGGCGCACGCCGCGCGACAGGCAGGACGCGCCCTCACCGCCGCGCCGCAAGGACGCCGGAGAGGACGACGAATGCCGTGCCGAGCCACTGGAGCGGCGTCGCCGCCTCGCCGAGGAAGACCCACGCGAGCGCGACGGCGAAGACGGGCGTGAAATAGGCGCTCACGCCGAGGACGGACATCGGCAAGTACTTCTGCGCGGCGTTCCACGTCCAGAACGGCAGCAGCGTCGAGACGAGGCCCAATGCCGCGACCAGCCCCCACGCGCCCGGCGTCGCCGGCCAGGCGAGGGACAGGAACGGCAGGACGAGCGCCAGCGCCGCCGCGCCCGCGAGCATCGTGAGCATCGTGAAGAGCGACGCGCCCAGGCGCACGATCGGCGCGCGGCCATAGACCGTGTAGACGCCCCAGGTCGCGGCCGCCAGCATCACGTAGACGTCTCCCGACGAATAGGCCTCAAGCACCAGCCCCTCCGCCGTCACGACCTGAATGACGAGCGCAGCCCCGACAAGGCCACAGACGAGCGCGGCCAGTTCCCACGCCGACACGCCGCGCGCCGGGGTCTGTCCCCGACGACCAAGGGCCTGTCCCCAGCCCGCTTTCACGAGAGCGACAAGGAAAATCATGATGGGCGTGAGCGCGTCCGCCATCGACGCATTCGCCGCGCTCACGCGCGCGCACCCCATGAAGACGCACCACGCCATGAGTGTCGTGCCGACCGGTCCGAGCCAGAGGACGTCCGCCCAGTCGCGCCGCGTCACGTGCCGCAGACGGACGCGCGCCGACGGGCGCACCACCGTCCACGCGGCCATCACGCCGCCCGCAATCAGAAACCGCAGGAACGCCAGAACTTCCGGCGAAACATGGCACGCCTTCGTCAGCGCCGCGCCCACGATGAACGTGGACGCGAAGCCGGCGACCGACAGCACGGCCAGGAAAAGTCCGAGGACGAACTGCGGCATCCGAACCTAGCCGAGAATCGCCTTCGCCGCCGTGAGCGCGCGGCCGCGATGCGAAATCGCGTTCTTCTCCGCCGCCGTGAGCGCGGCAAACGACACCGTGAAGCCGTCCGGCACAAAGAGCGGATCATAGCCGAATCCGGCCACGCCCGACGGGGCCTCGGCGATTGTACCGAAGCATTTCCCCTCGACCGCGTGTTCCGTGCCGTCCGGCGCGACGAGCGCAATCGCACACGCGAAGTTCGCGCGGCGGTCAACGACGCCCGCGAGATTCTTGAGGAGGAGCGCGTTGTTCGCGGGCGTGTTCGACGGTTCGCCCGCGTAGCGCGCGCTGCGGACGCCCGGCGCGCCGCCGAGCGCGGCGACCTCCAGCCCCGAATCGTCCGCCAGGCACCAGTCGCCACGATGGCGCGCGGCAATCGCCCGCACCTTGATGCGGGCGTTGCCGATGAAATCGGGCGCGTTCTCCTCGACGCCGGCGGGATCGTCGGGGACGATTTCCCAGTCCGGCAGAATCGCCGCGATCTCACCGACCTTGTGCGCGTTGTGCGTCGCGACAAACAGTTTTCGCTTCATGGAGACGCTTCCCTTTCCTCTTTCTCTTTATGTTGATGTCAAGCGAAGCTACTTCTTCTGCCCTTGTCCTTCCGCCAAGTCGCGGATGCGGCGCGACGTGCGCACGGCACAGAATTGCTTGCCGCACATCGAACAGTGGTCATCGCCATGGTCAACGTCCGAAAGCGCGCGCGTCTTCAGCCAACGCGCCCGCGCGCGTTCGGGGTCGAGCGCCACCGCGAACTGCTCGTCCCAGCAGAAGGCGCGCCGCGCGTCCGCCATCGCGTCATCCTGTGCGCGCGCGCCCTTCAGACCGCGCGCGACGTCGCCCGCGTGCGCGGCGATGCGCGAGGCGATGCACCCGCGATGCACTTCGTCGGCATCGGGAAGCCCCAGGTGTTCGGCGGGCGTGACGTAGCAGAGGAGCGAGGCCCCGTAAGTCGCCGCCGCCGTCGCGCCAATCGCCGAGACGATGTGGTCGTAGCCGGGCGCGACGTCCGTGACGACCGGCCCCAGCACATAGAAGGGCGCGCCCTTGCAGATTTCCTGCTCGCGCGCCATGTTCATCTGGATCTGGTCAAACGGAATGTGCCCCGGGCCTTCCACCATCACCTGCACGCCGCGCGCGCGACACCGCTCGACCAAGTCGCCCAAGACGTCCAGCTCCGCGAACTGCGCCGCGTCCGAGGCGTCCGCAAGACAGCCGGAACGCAGGCCGTCGCCCAGGGAGACGGTGACGTCGTGCTCGACCAGAATGTCGAGAACCTCGTCCCACTTCTCGTACAGCGGATTCTCGCAGTCGTTGGCCATCATCCATTCGGCCATGATTGAACCGCCTCGGCTGACGATGCCCATCTTGCGCTTCATCGCAAGCGGAATGGCCGCGCGCAGAAGCCCGGCATGAAGCGTCATGAAATCGACGCCTTGCTCGGCCTGGGCGCGAATGACGTCCAAAAGGAAAGAGGGATCCATGTGCGGAATGTCGCCTTCAAGACGCGAAATCGTCTCGT
This sequence comes from uncultured Lentisphaeraceae bacterium, assembly GCA_964420685.1. Classification (GTDB taxonomy): domain Bacteria; phylum Verrucomicrobiota; class Kiritimatiellia; order RFP12; family UBA1067; genus UBA1067. The sequence goes on from CAYQUI010000001.1 coordinate 14,525, forward strand.
AGACGGGCACCGTGCCAAGCGGACGGTCGCTCGCGTCGAGCATGCCCTGCCGAATCGCCTTGAGGTCGTCCGATCCGACCGAGAGATCCATGACGAAATCAGCCCCCGCCTTGAGCGCGATCGCCAGTTTCTCCAGTTCGTCGCCCTTGCCCGAATGCGTCACGCTCCGGCCCAGGTTCGCGTTGATCTTCGTGCGGAAAAGCCGTCCGACGCCGATGGGGCGCGCATTCGTGTGGTGAACGTTCAGCGGAATCACGGCCTCGCCGCTCGCGACGGCGGCGCGCACGGCCTCCGCGTCAACTCCCTCATCTGCCGCGACGATCTTCATCGCCTCGGTCACAAGGCCCTTGCGGGCCGCCTGCAACTGCGTCATGTGCTTTCCTTTCCTCCGCGGGCATTACCCCGTTCAGGTTACGTCGGTCTTTTCTCAGCCGAAACGCCCCTCGCGCTTCAGCACCCGAAGATTTCGCATATTGTACCAAAAAACCGCGTCAGACGGCGACGTACGGGTCACCGCAGAGCGAGCAGATCGCGCCGTCATGCACGGGCGCGCCACAGTTCGGACACCGCTTCTCAAGGACTTCGCCGCAAAAGGCGCAGAACGTGCCGCCGACCGGATCGGCCTTCGCCCGGTCCGGCAGAAGAAACGTGCGCCCCTCGACGTCATAGGGACGGTTCGACGGACAGTGCGGATTCGGACAGAATCCGCGCGACGCCTCCAGCGGCAGACGGCGCGCGGGAAGCGACGGCGAGACGGCCGCCGGCTCTTCCGGCGGCGTCAACTCGACGCCGAACTTCTTCGCGAGCTTTTCGATGACCTCGTCGTTCAGTTTCGTGCCGTCGCCCTGCTCGAACATGGAGAGCGCCGACTGCTTGCAGCCGACCTCGGCGGCCACGACGCTCTGCGAAAGCTTCGCCGCGCGCCGTGCCTCCTTGATCTTCAGGCAAACAACTGGATTGAGTTCTGTCACGGGCGGATATTATGGACTTTATTTTCCCGCCTGACAAGGGGGCTGTTATCAACACTATCAACAGGTTTATCAACTTGTGAACAAGATTATCAACTTGTAAACACGAATTTGTTGATATGTTGATTCTCTTTTTCACAAGCCATTTAATCACCGCTCATTCAATTCTAACACGGAAAGTCCATACTCTGCGCCAGACAAACAGCAAGGGACAGGAATAAGCGAAGCAAGAAAGAAATGAGCCGAAACAGCATGAAACCACGCATGCTCCTCGCCGCGTTCGCGTTGGCCGCCTCGACGGCCGCCGTCGCGAGCGGCACGAACGACCTTTCCGTCACGGCCGGCGCCGAAATACGCCTCCGCGCTGACGTGACGGATCACCTGCCCAACGCCAAGCGCGGCGAAGCAGACGACTCCAGCTACGCCCGAATCCGCATTCGTCCGTGGATTCGCACGACTTTCGCGGACTACGGCATCTTCCTGCGGCTTTCGGACGAATTTCGCCACTACAACCGCCCGAAATCCAATTCGTCCAAACAACGCTGGCCGGACGTTCTCTTCATCGACAACCTCCATTTCACGGCAAACAGCCTCTTCGACGGCGCACTTGACCTGAAGGTCGGCCGGCAGGACATGGCGTTCGGCGCGAAACGCATCCTCTCGGACGGCGTCGGCGGCGACGGCTCGCGCGCGGCGTACTTCGACGCGCTGCGGCTCACCTGGCACGCGGACGAGGCGCGGACGCTCGATGCCTTCGCCCTCTATCAGGCGAAGAAGGACTGGATGCCGACGCTCGGAAAGGAGCACGAGAACGGCACGGAACCGCACGCCTATGACACGACGGGCTACGAACAGGACGAGTTCGGCGCGGGCCTCTACTGGCAGGATCGCGCGCACAAGGACTTCGGCTATGACGCCTACTATGTGGCCAAGCGCGAAATCCGCAACCGTGACTCGAAATACCGAAGCGAGGGCGGACACGCCGACACGCACACGTTCGGCGTCCGCCTGCTGCCGCGCTTCACCGAAACGCTGAGCGGCGAAGTTGAACTCGCCGGACAGGCCGGCTCGCAGGAGCTCTTCGCCGGACAGGCCTACGGCGGACTCACCTACGCACCCCAGGCCGACTGCAAGCCGAAGTTCACCGGCGCGTGCTGGGTTCTCTCCGGCGATGACGAGGGCGGACGCGGCCAGCACGCCTGGCACGCGGTCTTCAACCGCGAGACGGGACTGGGCGAATCAATCGCCCCGATGTACGAGAAGTACAACTACACGAACCTCATCTATCCGCACCTCGCCTTCAGCTGCAACGTCGCCTCGTTCTCGTCCGTCACGTTCCAGACAGGTCCGATGTACACGGCCGTTCAGGAAGACGATGCCGGCCGTTTTCGCGGCCTGTATGCACAAATCAAGTACACGGTCAGCCCCGCCAAGCTTCTCGGCGTCGATCTCCTGCACGGCGGCACGTTCGCCCTGCAGGGCGAATACTTCGGCAAGGGCGACTACTTCAAGGACGGTTCCGACCACGACGCGCTCTTCGCCCGCGCCGAACTGGCCTGGGACTTCTGACGTCTGCCCGAATGGCTTAACGAACGTCTAACCCAAATGACATTCGATTCCAACACGGAAAGTCCATACTGTGCGCAGACACATGAGGAAAGGAAGAATAAAAAGATGAACGCAACGACAAAGTCAATTCTCCTCGCGCTCGGCGCGGCAACGGCGACCCTGACCGCGACGGCGGCGGAACGCCTGGAACTCCATGGCGCGGGCGGCAGTTTCCCGGCGCCGCTTTACCAGAAGTGGGCCTACGCCTACACGCAGTCGGGTCTCGGCGCAAAGGTCAACTACCAGTCCGTCGGTTCCTCCGCCGGCATCAGCCAGATCAAGGCCGGCACGGTGGATTTCGCGGGCACGGACGCGCCGCTTTCGGACGCCGCGTGCCAGGAAGCGGGGCTTGAGCAGTTCCACATGGTCTCCGGCGCCGTCGTCCCGGCCGTCAACCTGCCGAACGTGCCGAACGGAAAGCTGACGCTTGACGGCGCAACGCTTGCGGACATCTATCTCGGCAGGATCACGCGCTGGAGCGACGCGCGAATCGCGGCGCTCAATCCGGGACTGAAGCTCCCCGACCTGAAGATCACGGTCGTGCATCGCGGCGACGGCTCCGGCACGACGCACATCTTCACGACCTACCTCTCGGCCGTCTCGTCCGAGTGGAAAGACCGCTTCGGCGCAGCGACGCAGCTGAAGTGGCCCTGTGGCATGGCCGGACAGAAGAACCCCGGCGTGTGCAATGCCGTGCGCCGCATCAAGGGCGCAATCGGCTACACGGAATACACCTTCGCGCTGGAGTCAAGGCTGAACGTCGCGCACCTCGCCGTGAACGGCAAGGTCGAGGCGCCGACGGCGGCCGCGTGGCCCATTCTCGGCAAGACTTACATCCTGACGCGCAAGGACACGCCCGCTGAGAGGAAGGCCGCGCTCAAGGGCTACTTTGACTGGTGCTTCGCCCACGGCGGCCCGACGGCCGAACAGCTCCACTACATCCCCGTCACGCGCTAACTCCCGCCTCACGCGGGCAAGGCACACCCAAAATTTCGGCCCTGCTGTTTCAGCAGGGCCGAAATTTGTTCTCATTCCCAAACTGGCAAATGCGCCCTCCCGCATTGGCCCAATGCGCGGCATTACCAGTCGACAATGCGGTCAGACGCGCCGCGCCCGGACGCCAGCGCGTCCAGCATCACCACGAAGTTGCGGCGTCGTTTGTATTCCGCGCGGAGTTCGGCGACGCGGGTGCTCCAGGCGTCCCCCTTGCCAAGCCGCGTCATCACGGGGCGCATCTTCCCCAGGGCCTTGCAGATGACCTGATAGCAGGACTCGTGCGCAGACGCCACATTTGCGCGAATCTGCCCCTCCCAGATCTTCAGCGACTCCTTCGGCAGGTCTTTCGCAACGGCATCCGCCACGCGCCAGCCGAAGTCATCGCGCAAATACCCGAAGCCGTCTGCCGCGCCTTTCGCCTCGCGGAGCAGCCGCTCGTACAGCGTCCAGGCGTCCGTGCCGCGCCTCTCCTCCAGCGCGATTTCCAGAAGCGCGGAAAGGTCCGGCTTCGCACCCTTGGGCAGCGGCAGTCCCGTTCGCGGCAACGGCCCGCGCGCCTCCGCCCCGGACGGTGCGCGTCCCGTCTCCAGGAAGGCCAGGACGAAGTCGCGCACACGCGGCCAGCACCGCGCCTTCATGCAGGACTCCCTCAGCGTCTTGTAGCCACCAATGTAAGGACGCGCAAGAAACGCATCGAGATCGGACGCCGCGACCGCCTTCCAGTCCTTGTCGAGGACAAGCAGCTCGCGCAGCTTCGTCCGGATGCTGTTGATCCCATAGGCATCCGGGCGTTCCGCAAGCCCGGCGAGCCCCTTCCGGCACCATTCCTCCGCCTCCGGGCGGCGGCCCAGCCGGCAGAGCAAGTCCGCCAGCTCGACAAACGCGCCCGCGTCCTCCGCCGTCGCCTTCTTGAGGCAGTCAACGGACTCTTCGGTCCGCCCCGCGCGCGCGAGGGCCTCGCAGAGGCGCGAACGGATCGAGCGGGACTCCCACGCCGAGTTGCCCTCGCCGAACGCTTCCCTCGCGAGGTAGTCGGCGATGACGCCCCAGTCCTTCTCGCTTGCCTTCAAGGCCGTCCGATACGAGACATCCATGCCGTCGAGCACACAGAACGAGTCGTCCGCATGGATGCCTTCCTCCCATTTGACCTTCGCGAGGACGTCCATGTCGCTGGACATCACCGCCTCCGCAACGATGTCCATGCACGCCGAGACCTGGCTGCCAATTTCGCCGTTCTCGTCGTTCGAGCGTTCCTCCTGCTCGTTCGCACGGCGCTTGAGCAAGTCGCCCAGTTCCATGAGCGAGCGGACGTCGCCCGCCTCCCTGATCCGATCAAAGCACTCCTGCACCAGCGAGTAGTCCGGGATCTCGTCATGCCCATAGCGGCGGTCCCAATGGTCGTAGTAGCCAGACGTGGCGTCCTTGATCGCCTGCCGCGCCTTGCGGACGAGATCCGCCGTCGAGGCGCGCGCCATCTCCAACTTGTGCTTCAGGTAGGGGCGCACGTCGCCGCACGACGACAGCAACTCGTCCACGAGCGCGCGCAGTTCCGTCTCGTCCAGGGACGCGAGATGGTCGGACACGATGTCCGTCCGTTTCCGCGTGTCCGTCGTGCGTCCGCCGTCGCTCCCTGCGAACGAAGGCGCCGACGCCGAGCCACGTTTCTCCTCGGAAGCTTCGTCCTCCCAATCATCGTCAAGGTCGCCATCCGGGTCGAAATCGTCGTCGAGACCCTCAAGCTCCTCGGCCGCACATTTCCAGCGGCGCGTCGCCAAGTCGGCCTCAGGGAAGTCGCCGCCGGCCTTCAGCCTCTTCGCCGCCGCGAGGGCGAGCGCAACGCAGTGCTTGCAGCGAAACCCGACAGGGCAGGAGCAGACGCCCCGCAGCTGGCCGTCCGCACCGAGGGCGAGCTTCGTGTAATAGTCGTCCGTGCCGTGGACTTCCGCGACAAGCGCGCCGTCCGGGAACAGGACGGGGGCTTCGACGCGCGACAGATACCCCTTGCCGCGCGCAACTGAGCGCGGGTCTGACCATGCGCACAGCTCATCCCACGTCAGGGAGAGCAGCCGCTTCTTCAAGTTCTTCTCCATGCAGGGAATTATAGCAGCTTTTCCTTGGACAAGGTTCACAAGCCGCTCCCCTGCGACCTTTACTTCGCTGGAGATTCTAGGTGGAGGTGGAAAGCGGATGCTGGAGGTGGCGTCCGAAGGTGGAGGTGGAGAGTGGAGAGTGGAGAGTTAACATCCTTGCTCCACCCCGTCCCCCGCACTCCACCCCGCACGCAGACGACCCGCACACACATTGAGACAGACAGACAGATGACGCATTCATTTGGCAGTCCTTGCGACACCTCCACACCGTTTGAGAATTTTCCGCATGGAGTTCTCATTTATGGTATAATGTGCGGCATTGGGCGGAATCCGGGCCAAAAGCGGCGCAAAGGCGGAACGGCCAAGACGCAACGACAGGCGCGGGCGCGGGATGGAACCTGGCGCGGGAACGAGCGCAAGCGGAAGGCGCGAAACGAACGCGGAACAAGGGGAAAAACCAGAGCGGCTTGAAATCAGAGCGGCCCGGAATCAGAACGGCCCGGAGTCGGGGCGGAACGTGAAAGGAGAAAAAGGCATGGCACGGACATACTCGCACTCGGCGTACTGGTACGCGAAGAAATACGGCTGGTCGCACAGCGAGGGGCGCTCGTATTCGGAGCGCTTCGTGGACGGCGTCGCGCGCGACCTGCGCCTCGGCGGCGGCCGCGTCAACGGCTGCCTCTCCTGCGACCCGGTCGGCTTCGCGCTCGGGCTCTCCGCCTGCGCCGCGATGGACATCGGCCTGGCCGTGCGCGACGCGGCCGTCACGCTCGCGACGCCGGAGGGGCGCGACCGCGTCCGGCGGGAGCTCCTGCGCGACCTGCGTGCCATCCGCCGCCCGCTCTACTACGCCCGGGAGACGGCGCGCCGGCGCGCCCTCGCCGCCGAGCGGCGGAGGCTCGCGCGCCGGTCGACCCTCGCCGCGGAGCCGACGCCGGAGGCCCTGCTCGCGGCGTGGGGGCGCCGGAAGGGCTCGAAGGAGGACATGGTGCGCCTCGGCGGGATGCTCCAGGACCTCGCGTGCTTTGTGGACAATTCGCTGCGGCTCGACGGGGACGGGAACGTCGTCGGCCGCAACGGCGGCATCCGGGGGTGGCTACGGGAGAGGCTGCCGGAGCTCCTCCCGAAGTACAAGACTCTCATGCGGTACAAGGCGATGGCGGTCCGGCTGCGGCAGGCGACGAGGACCTTCGACCCGGTGCCGACGGACGCCCTCCTCGCGCCGCCGCCGGAGAGGCGGCACGAGGCCGTGCGGGCGGCCCTCGCGGGCCCCCGCGTCACGTTCGCCTCCATCGAGGAGGAGCTGCGCCGGCGGCTCGACCCGGAGCGGGTGTTCCTCGACCCGGCGAGTCCCGCCGCGCGGACGGGACGACGGAAACGGGCAGCGACGAAGGCGAAACGGCATCGCGGGCAGAAGAGACAGACAGGCAGAGAGGGAAATGAGAACTTGATGCGGAAAAATTCTGGGAGAGGGAATAAGGGATAAAAATACAAGAGGGCATTCTAAGCCCCCGCACAGACCTAGCCAGCCGACACTTTCGGGAAGAAGTCTTGCGCCCTGCGACGAGGGTCAGCAAGACATCCACGCCTGCAAGGCATCCAATGTCGCGTCCAAGCGCGTGCAGACGTCCTCGGCGAGAAAGCGCACGATGCGGTAGCCTTTCCGTTGCAACAAGGCGTCCTCTCGCCGTGCCCGCCGATAGGCTTCGGCATCCGCCACGTCCGCCATCGCATCCAGCCGAATGGCCAACCGGCTCTTCTCCGCCAACAGATCGACCTTGCCTGTCCATCGGCCCGTGCCCGCGCCGATTCGGCCAATATCCCTCTCGGGGATTCCCAGAAAGGAGGAAAGCTGCGCCACCCACTGCATCTGTAGCTGGCGACGGTTGATCAGGACAAGCGTGTTGACCTTCCGTTCCGCGATGAGACTGGCCGCGATAACCGTCTTGCCGAACGCCGTCCCGGCCGCAAGAATGCCCGTGTCGGATTTCCTCAGTTCGGAGACGGCCAACTTCTGTCCAGGCCGCAGCTCGCCCCTGAACGTCGCGTCGAGCGGGACGCCCGCATAGCGCCTGTCCGTCAGCACGGGGTTGAAACGCTCCGCCTTCAGCGCCTTCAGCACGCTCTCAAGGCAGCCGCGCGGCACCTGGAGGAACCTCTCGCCGTTCAGCGCGCGGGAAATGACGCGAGGCTGTCCATAGACAGAATACTTCAGCCGCTGACGAGAGTAGAATTCGGGATTTCTGAACGAGGCAAGGCCACAAGACTGCCGAAGCCGCCGCGCGGCAACGTGTCCTGACAGGGAATGATCCGATCATACGACTCAAGCCCGACTTCCGGATGCTCTTCCAAGACGCACGTCAGCACATGCGTCAATGCGGCGCGCGCAATCCGGGCGGGAACGGGCGACTGGAAGAAGAACCACAGGTGGGCGCCCCTGCCCGAACGGGAGACCTCCAGCGCGGGCGGCAACGCGAGTTCACGCGCCTTCCGCACGACAAGGAGCGCGTCGCGGCGCCACGCCGACTCGTCGAAGTCGATGACCGCCAAGCGAACCGTCTCGTCTGCGGACATCGGATAGATTCCCATGACAAACGGCCGCAGGTTCGCGTCCTTACCACGGAGATGCGCACGCACGGTCCCGTCCGACACAGGAACAAACTGTCGAACTGGGCAATCGGCGCACTTTCCATGCCGACGCAAGGCGCAGCCAGACGACCACTGGTTTCGGCAGAACGGCGAATAGCCGGAAGTCCCCTTCTTCGCGTTCTCGTAGCGGCGGGCGAAAACGTCCGCACGCCCGCGAAGAGCGAGCGGAAGAGTCGGACTTTCTCGTCATTCGTGGACGCCCTGTCTATCTTGCACAAGTCAAACTCCTTTACTGTTTACGATTGAGAATGTCCGTCGCGAGCCATTCCATACCGAGGATTATACCACACTTACTACTTGCTCCTTATCTACACCCCAAAGCCTGTCAAATCGGAGAAAGAAAGGTTGTCGGTCGCGCAGGAGCGCGACCCTCCCGCAATGCCAATTACGCCGGAATGATTGGCTAAACAAAAGTTGACGAATTTGAAGGAGGTTGACGGGACGAATGCGACGAACAAGACGAATGGGAGTTTGACGGGACGGACGCGACAAACGAGACAAATGGGACAACTAGGACAAATGGAACGGCAAACAACTAAAACCTCCAAACAACCAAAGCTGCTAAACCACCAAACTTCCAAACACCCAAACTTCCAAACCACTTTTAACGCAATCTTCACGAATCGCTGATTTGACTCTAACAGGAAAATCGCATACTGTGCGGCGATGAATCGGAACTACAAGATTGTCACGCGGAACCTGAATTTCTTCTACGGCGAACATCAGGCGCTGTTCAACAATGGCCTCGCCATCGAAGCAAACAAGATCACGGCCGTCATCGGCCCCTCCGGCTGCGGCAAGTCAACCCATCTGCGCATTTACAACCGCATCTACGAACTTCATCGCGGACAGCGCGCGACAGGCGAAGTCTTGCTTGACGGACAGAACATTCTCGCACCAGACGTCGACCTTCTCGACTTGCGCCGCCGCGTCGGCATGATCTTCCAGAAGCCGACGCCCTTCCCGATGAGCGTCTTCGACAACGTTGCCTATCCGCTCCGTCTCCACTTCAAGATGACCCGAACCGAAATCGCGCACCGCGTCGAGGAGGCCCTCAAGGGCGCCGCGCTTTGGGACGAAGTCAAGGACAAGCTGAACGAACCCGGCACAGCACTTTCCGGCGGACAGCAACAGCGTCTCTGCATCGCCCGCGCGATCGCGGCTGAACCGGAGGTCTTGCTGATGGATGAACCGACGAGCGCGATCGATCCCGTCGGCACGCTGAAGATCGAAGAGCTCATGGCGCGTCTCCGCACACGCTTCACGATCGTCATCGTCACGCACAACATGCAACAGGCCTCGCGCATCTCGGACGTGACGGCGTTTTTCTACAAGGGCCACATCGTCGAAGTCGGCCCGACAAAGGAAATCTTCACACACCCACGGAACAAGCAAACGGAAGACTACGTCTCCGGGAGATTCGGCTAACATGACAATGAAAATACATTTTGAAGAGGCCCTCGCGGCCGTCGAGAAAGACCTTCACGAAAACGCGGAACGCGCCGAAAAGGCTGTTCGAACGGCCCTGCGCGCCCTTGCGCACGAAGACGCAACACTTGCCGATTCCGTCATCGCAGGAGACACGGCAATCGATCTCGCGGAAAACGCAATCGAGGAAAAGTGTCTCGACATCTTCGCGCTCTATCAGCCTGTGGCGACTGACCTCCGCCGCATCGTCACGATTCTCAAGACGAACGGGCAAATCGAACGTCTTGGCGACCTTGCGACGAACATCGCCGAAGACGTCATTTACCTGAAGCGCGCGTCAATCGTCCGACACGACGTCCTGAAAAAGTGACGCGCAACCCGCGCAGGACAATCAGTAGTTCCGCGCGAGAATTTCGGACGGAAGAAGGTAGTCTTCGCCGTTCTTGTGCGAAAGGCCACGCTTCTTGAGTTCCTCGATCACCACGCCCGAAACAATGTTCGCATTGTCCGCAAACATCTTTTCGAGCGAGGCGCGACGACGCGCCAGTTCGCCGTTCGCCTCATTCGCGACGAGAACGCTTTCAAGAACCTGCGCGCGGCGAAAGCGTCCGCTCCTCTCGGCCGCGTCACGCCCTTCGCGCAAAACCTCAAGGACGTGGTCGCGAGTCTCGCCTTCGAAGCGGTCGTCCAGTTCCGCGTCGCGATCAAGGAGCGCAATTTTGTTGGACGTCTCTCCCTCCGCATTCTTCGTCAGAAGTTCGCCGACCTTCGCCAGTTCGTCGCCCGCCGCCTGAACCTGCTTCCGCAACACCGCAACTTCATTCTGCAACGCGACATTGGCAGCGCGAAGGGACACGAGTTCTTTTTCAAGTTCATCCTTGGCTTGACGCAAAGACGAAATCATCTCGTCCTGTTCGGCCTTGTCTGCCGCCAGTGATTCGACGACTGCCTTCTGGACGTCAATTTCCTCCGGCTCTTCGAACGCGACCGTCTCTTCAACCTTCTCTTCGGGTGGGGTCGGTCGGTTCAGAAACTCACTGATGTCCATTGACATGCTCTCCCTTCCGTTCACACCCTTCGTAGATGAAGAGGCGACAGTCAATCGGCCCGTTGAAGAACGGAACCCGCGTACGGTAATAGAGGTTGACGAGATGCGAAAGTTCGGGGTTTCCGGTGATGAGTCCGCCCGTGTAGCCACGGCACTTTTCGCACATGAACGTGCCGATGCGCTCGTAGACGGGCGCGAGTTCCTTCGGATCACCGAGGCGAATGCCGTATTCGGGATTGAAGAAAATGCAGCCCTTCTGCTCCGGCACGGGCGTCTCGGCGAAGTCACACGCCTTGAACGTGATGTAGGGCGCGACCCCGGCGGCAATCGCATTCGAGTGCGCGTTCTCGACTGCTTCCGGCGAAATGTCCGTCGCGATGACCTGCGGCAATCCAGCCGTACATTCCTTCTCCTTGGCGTCGAGAATCATTTCCTTCCAGATCTGCTCCGGCGTCGCACCCATGCGCTGGCGCGGCGCGACAATAGGCGCCGTTTCGCCAGGGATGATGCGCGTGTAGCCCTTGATGGACTGGAAGGCGAAATGACCCTTCAACGCACCGGGCGCCTTGTTCATCGCCATCATGACGGCTTCAATGGCAGGCGTGCCGCTCCCGCACATCGGCGACAGGAATGGCGTCTTCCCCTTCCAGCCGAGTGCCATGACGCATGCGGCGGCCAGCGTCTCCTGCATCGGGGCCGAACCCGGAATCTTGCGGTAGCCACGCTTCGAAAGCGGCTCGCCCGACGTGTCGAGATAGATGATGGCCTCGTCTTCTTCCCAGTAGACGAAGACGGCCGCGCCAATGTTCTCGCCGCCCGAATCGGGACGACGCTGGCATTTCTCGCGCATGCGGTCGGCAATCGCGTCCTTCGTGTAGAGCGAGGGAATGCGCGTGTCGCGAATCGTGAAGTTGTGCACGATCGACGAGACGGAAAAATAGCCGTCTGCCTCCAGCAGGTTCTCCCAGTCAATGGACGACACCGCCTGGTAGAGATCCTTGATGTTGCGGCACGTCGTCCGAAGAAGCGGCACGAGCACGCGATGCGCCGTCCGCAGCCAGAGGTTGAGACGCATGACGTCACGCATCGCGCCGCGCACGACGACCGTGTTCTCCGTCACCTCGATGGGCTTGTAGCCCATGTCCCGCACCTCGATCTCCGTCCAGCACGAAAGCCCTTTCGCGCACGAGATGATGATCGGATAATTCTTGTCCGTCCAGATTTTCATGTTGGCTTACCTTTTGACCTTGAAGACTTTCAAACTGCGGGACGCGACACGATCGGCCACGTCCCGTCCAACGCCTATCAGTTGATCCGAAGCGGCATCAGCACGTAGAGGAACGGAATCGAGCACTTGATCACGGCGGGCGAATGCCCGTCCGTCAAGTTCATGGTCACCTCATCGTCGTCAATCGACTTGAGGCAGTCCATCACGTAGGACGGGTTGAACAGAATCTCGATTTTCTCGCCGGCATACTTGATCGGCACTTCGTCCTTCGCCTCGCCAATGTCGGACGCGGCAGACGTGACGGTGAGCTTCCCTTCCGAGAAGATGAGCTTCGTCGAATGCGCCTCGTCCATCGTCATGACGCTCGCACGATCCAGCGCGTCCAGCAGCAACTGGCGATCGACCTCAATGCGCTCCTTCGGCTCGACAGGAATGACCTGACGGTAGTTCGGGTAGGCGTCGTCCATCAGCTTCGAGTAGATCAGCACGCTTTCGAGCTTAAAGCAGATCTGCGACTTCTGAACCATCATCGAGAGGTCGCCCTCGCCGTTCAGCGAACGCTGGAGTTCGCCGACGGCCTTCGACGGCAGGATGATGTCCTTCTCCGCGTCCTTCGGAAACTCGATCTCCTGCTCGACAAGCGCGAGACGACGGCCGTCCGTCGCGACCATCGTCAGCTTCGAGTCCTTGAAGCTCAGGAGAACGCCCTTGAGCGTCCGGCGCGTGTCGTCCTGGCTCGCCGCATAGGAGACCTTGCGCAGCATGTCGCGGAACGTCGCCTGCTGAATCGTGTAGACGAACGCCTCCTCGTCCTGCGGCAGTTTCGGAAACTCGGATTCGGGAAGGCCCGCAACCTTGAACTTCGCGTGCCCCGCGCAAATCGTCGCGCGATCCTTCGCGTCCGTCTCAAACTCGACCTCGCCCTCGGCAACCTTCGAGATCGCGTTGAATAGAAGCTTCACGGGAATTGTCGTGCAGCCTTCCTCTAGTGCCTCGCACGGACAGACGGCCTTGATCGAAATGTCAAGGTCAGTTGTCGTCATGACAAGTTCCTGCCCCTTGACCTCCAGGAGAACGTTCTGGAGAATCGCGAGCGAAGCCTTTCCGCCGACAATGTTCTGGACGGACTTCAACCCTTCGAGAAACTTGGAGCGAACGATCTTGAATTTCATGTCTTTTCCTTCTGATGCGTCGTGTCGTTGAATTGTATCAAATACTGCTAATTAAAGATAGAGTGATTTTTATTAATATTAGGTTTGTTGATTGTGTTGACAAGTCGCGCACCCCCCTTTAAAAACAGGAGAACCATCGCTTTCGCCCTGTTGACGAAACAATCGACATCCTAATGACGGATGTTGACGAATCGTCCCGCTCTGTTCACTCCTGTTCATAACTTGCCAAGTTGTCTTCACCCTGTTGTCAGTTCGTCTGCTGGTTGTCAATCGAGGTTGTCCTTGAGCGAACAGCCGAATTCGGCCAGCACTTCCTTGAGAATCGACTTGAGATCCGGTTCGACATCGAGCCTCTTTTCGATGTTCTTGACGCCGTGGAGAATCGTCGCGTGCGTCTTGCCGAAGGAATTGGCGATCTCCGGAAGGCTTCTCGTCGTGTACTTGCGCGAGATGTACATGGCCATCTGGCGCGGCGTGACGAGGGACTGCGTTCGCTCGGCGGAGAGGATCTGGTCGATCGAGACATCGAACCGCTTTGCGACGGACTGCTGAATCTCTTCGACGGTCAGCTTGCGAAGGGACTTCTCCTTTTCGATGTAGTCGCGCAGCATATGCGTCAGCACGTCGTTCGTGAGCGTTTTCGTCGATTCGACCATGCGTAAGATGCGGACGCGGTTCAAGGCCCCTTCCATCGCGCGAACATGGCTCTTGATCGTGTCGGCGATGAACTCGAGCGCGCTGTCGGGAATGGACGGCGTCATCGCCTCGGACTTCTTCTTCAGAATCGCGAGGCGCGTCTCGTAGTTGGGCGATTCGATCTCCTGAACCATGCCGCCCTCGAAGCGCGAGATGAGACGCGTCTCGAGGGATGGGAGATTCTTCGGCGCGACGTCGGACGTCATGACGATTTGGCGCTGCGCCTGCTGAAGGGCGTTAAAGGTGTTGAAGAACTCCTCTTGAAACTGCTTGCCCTTCTGAAGGAACTGCACGTCATCGACCATCAGGAGATCCATTTGGCGATAGCGTTTGCGGAAACTCTCAAGGTTGGTGTTCTGCAGGGCGTTCACGTATTCGTTCAGGAACGTCTCGGCCGTGAGGTAGCAGATGTTCAGCGCGGGATTCTTCTTCTTGAGCGCATTGCCGATGGCCTGCATGAGGTGCGTCTTGCCAAGGCCCGTGCCGCCGTGGATGAAAAGCGGATTGTAGCCGCTCTTGCCAGGCGTCGCGACAACACCTTGCGCGGCGGCGAGCGCCCAGCTGTTCGACTTGCCGCTCACGAAGTTGTCGAACGTGTACTCGTCGTTGAGCGGCATGGTCGAGGCGAGCGTCGAGGCCCGTGCCGACGTGCGCGGCGGATTCGGCGGAGGCGTAGCGGGGATTTCCACAGGAACGACAACCGGTGGCTTTGCCCGCTCGCTTGTGCGAAATTCGATGTCGACCGTTCCTTCAGACGAAACGAGTTCAAGGCATTTCTTCAGCTTGTCCGAATACTTGTCGCGCAGGAAGTCGGCCGTGTAGGCATTCGTGAGAAAAATGACGAAGCGACCGTTTTCGCGCGTGACGGACGTGATCGTCGAGAAATAGCGCTCGACCTGACCGCGTTCTTCGGCGGACGACAGCGTGGAAAGGTAAATTTGCTTTGCCCTTTCCCACGTTTCCTTTGATTTGATGTCGATGGTTTCGCTCATTTTTTCTCTGACACTCGTGAAGTCTAACATAATACCATAAATTTGATGCGCATGGCAAAATGAGAAATCAACGCCTGTCTTCAAGTTATCAACATCAGGTGTTTATAACTCGCCTTGCATTGGGGACAGGCCCCACGGTTAGACATGGCCGCGCTTGATGAGGACGGCAAGGACGGCAATGTCGGCCGGGTTTACGCCGGGAATTCGGCTTGCCTGAGCGAGCGTTTCCGGGCGATGCTTCTTCAGTTTTTCGCGGCTTTCATAGCGGACGGCTGTGCATTTGTCATAGTCCAGCCACTGTGGCAGGACAAGGGCTTCGTCCTTTTTGGCTTGTGCGGCGGCCCTTTCCTCTTGCGCGATGTACGGGGCATATTGATGCATAATCAATGCTTCTTGATTAATCCGCCCTTCGCGTGTGATGCGATTGAATTCCGTCGTGTCGATTTCTGGTTGAATTTTTCTTCCTCGTTTTGCGAGATCGGAGACTTTGGCCTGAATGTTTGTCCACTCGTCTTCAATGGCGGCAAGGGTTGCTTCGGGCAAAATGCCGACGCGCTTGGCGGCGGTGAGCAGACGATAACAGGCGTTGTCCTGACGGAGAATCAGTCGACGTTCGGCGCGGCTTGTAAACATGCGATACGGTTCGTCCGTACCCTTCGTGACGAGGTCATCGACCATTACGCCAAGATAGGCATCCTGTCGGCTTAAGATGAACGGGGATTCTTTTCGGACGGCGAAGACGGCATTGATGCCGGCGAGAATGCCTTGTCCCGCCGCTTCCTCATATCCAGTCGTTCCGTTGATCTGTCCCGCGAAGTAAAGTCCAGGAATTCGCTTCGATTCAAGGGTATGGCGGAGTTCACGCGCATCAATGCTGTCGTATTCAATCGCATAGGCATACGCCAAGAACTCCGCTTCTTCCAGTCCCTCAACGGAATGAACCATATCGTGCTGAACCGTTTCTGGAAGCGAGCAACTCAATCCATTCGGATAGATGATGTTTCCTTGACTGTCTTCTGGTTCAAGAATGACATGATGCTGGGTGGCCGTTGAAAAGCGAACGACCTTATCCTCAATGCTGGGACAATAGCGAACGCCCGTTCCGCTGATTTGACCGCCATAGAGGGACGACTTGCCGAGGTTCGAACGAATAATTTCGTGCGTTCGGCTATTCGTTCGTGTCATCCAGCACGGCAGAACGGGTAGATTGTTCCATGTGGAACACGGAAACAGGTGAAAATCAGGTCTCTCAATAGAAGATGAAGGAGAAAAAGCGATTTTATCTTGTTCCACGTGGAACATGGAAGAGTTTGAGAAATTTGACGAATTGGCGTGTTCCACGTGGAACAACGGGCGTGGCGTATCCCCATCCTGTCGGCTACAACGGGAAAAGTCGCAGGTTGAGGCTTTGAGACGTGGCGGTGTGCCTGTCTTCAGTCGAATCAAGGTAAATCCGAGGTCTTCGAGGTTGCGCGAGAGAAGATTAACGGCGGGGCGACCGTCTCCGCCGCTTTCTTGGCTCTTGTCGCCAATCCAGACCCGTCCACGGAGGGTTGTTCCGGTGGTCAGAATGACGGTGAGCGACGAAATGATTCCGTTGTTTTCGGTTTGAACACCCGTGACATGTTGCGTGGCATCCGTCAGAATACCAATGACGGCATCTTCGAGAACCGTCAGGTTTTCCTGTGCCGCGACCACGGCTTGCAGCCGTTCGGCGTATTCTTTCTTGGCGCACTGGCAGCGTGTCGCCCAGACGGCCGGTCCGCGGCTTCTGTTGAGCGTTTTCGCCTGAAGGGCGGTTTGGTCGGCGTTCACGCCCATTTCGCCGCCGAGGGCATCCAGTTCCGAAACAAGGTGGCTCTTGGCAAGACCGCCGATTGACGGGTTGCAGGGCATTCGGGCAATCGCGTCACGCCGTGTTGTGACGAGCAGGGTATGTGCCTTCATGCGCGCGGCGGCGAGGGCCGCCTCGACACCGGCATGTCCACCGCCCACGACAAGAACCTCAAAGGCATCCATCAGTTTCATGGCCGAATTATAGCACATTCTCAACAGGATTGTGAACAAAAAAGATACAGAGGTTATGCAAGATGTAAAAGATTATTTCTATTCAAATAATTCATAATTTTTATGTTTTTAGCACTTTTAATTTTTGTCAAGAGAAAAGATGTCAAATCATGTCTACACTTATTGAAAAGTTATCAACAGTGCGTCTCCAACTTGCGCGTTTTAGCCGAATTATGCTATACTTCTTGACACTTGAAAGTCATCTTCCTATTCATTGACGGGGTCGGCATCGGGCAGTCCTCTTCGGAGAATCCCCTGAATGCGGAGGTCTGTCCGACGTTGTGGCGTCTTTTGGCGCGGCACGCGAAGCCGATTGACGCCTGTCTGGGCGTCGCGGGTATCCCGCAGTCCGCGACCGGGCAGGCGACGATGTTCACGGGAATCAACTGCGCCGAGGCGGTCGGCCGCCATTGCGAGGGTTTTCCGGGGCAGGAACTTCGGCAGATCGTCACGCGCGACAACCTGTTCCTTGAACTGAAGAAGCGGGGGCGGCGCGTGAAGTTCGCCGACGCCTATCTCGTCGAGTCGGCGGACGAACTGGCGGACCGGCGGTTCAAGTCCGTGACGACGGTCATGGCCCTGACGGCGCCGGAGACCGTCTCGACACTTGCGGATCTCGTCGACGACAAGGCCCTTTTGCAGGATCTCACGCGCGAGACGATCCAGGATCGCTATCCCGACATTCCGGTCATTTCGCCGTCGCGCGCGGCCGAGCACCTGTTTCGCCTCGCGCGCGCGAACGATCTGACGCTCTACGAGTTCTTCCAGACGGACGTCTCCGGCCATTCGATGGACTACGCGCGCGCCTGCGCCGTCCTGCGCACGTACGATCGGTTTCTGTCCGCGCTCGTCCGCTACACGGAGGCGGCGGACATCACGCTCGTCATGACGTCCGACCACGGCAATATCGAGGCGTTGGGCGAGCGCGGCCACACGCGCAACCCCGTGCCGTTCATCGCCTACGGCCCGAAGGGGCGGTTTCTGCGCGACCGGGTCGCGTCGCTCGTCGACGTGACGCCGGCCCTGCTTGCGGCCTTCGACGCCGTGTGATACAATTCACCCGTTTCATTGACCTTCATCCGATTTGAAGACAACGACAACACAAACGACAACACGAGAGGAAATCTGACAATGGCCTGTTCCTGCGGAAAGAAGCATTGCGGCACGGGGAGCTGCTCGTGCCACAGCCATGCCGAGTTCGTCGCGCCGATGAGCGCGCTTTGGCAAATCTACGACGGCATCGACTCGAAGGCAAACGCCCAGGTCGTCGCAATTGCCTGGGAGCGCGAGAACGGGCAGGTCTTCCGCTATGACCTGCCGATTCCGAAGCGGCTTGATCCGCAGGCGACGAAGTTCGTCTCGCTGGTCGTCGAGCGCATCGCGAAGTTCATCGTCTGGTCGGCGGGCGGCTGGAAGCTCTACCTGGCGGGTCCGGACGCGATCGTCAAGCCTGTCGCGAAGGCCTACGCGAAGAAGGGGGCGCGCGCGTTCGACTACGACTTCTTCACGTCGATCTACGGCCGGCCGGTCGAGGCCGTCGTCGTGCCGCTCGCGAAAATGCCGGAGGCCTGCGAAAAGGCGGCGACCGTCAAGACGGTGGCGGACGGTTGCCGTCTCGGCTTCGACCTCGGCGCGTCGGACTTCAAGATCTCGGCCCTCAACAAGGGGAAGGTCGTCTTCTCGAAGGAGTTCCCGTGGGACCCGCGCAACAACGCCGACCCCGAATACCACTACACGATGCTGACGAACGGCCTCAAGGAGGCGGCCGCGTCGCTGCCGCGCGTCGATGCGATCGGCGGTTCGACGGCGGGCGTCCTCGTCGGACAGAAGCTGGGCCTCGCCTCGCTCCTGCGCGCGGTGAAGGAGAAGAATCCGGAGAAGTTCCCGGAGGCGCAGAACCTCTTCAACCGAATCGAGAAGGACTGGGGCGTGCCGTTCGCGGTCTACAACGACGGCGACGTGACCGCGCTCGCGGGCATGATCACGATGGGGCGCAAGGGCATCCTCGGCATTGCCATGGGATCGTCCGAGGCCGTCGGCTACGTCGATCCGAAGGGGCGCATGACGGGGCGCATTTCGGAACTCGCGTTCGCGCCGGTTGACTTCAACCCCTGCGCGCCGAAGGACGAGTGGTCGGGCGATGCGGGCGTCGGCGCGATGGCGTTCTCGCAGCAGGCCGTCAACTGGCTGGCCGAGGACTGCGGCTTCAAGTTCCCGAAGGCGATGAAGCTTCCGGAGCGCCTGAAGGTCGTGCAGGCCGCGATGGAAAAGGGCGATGCGAAGGCCCTCAAGGTCTACGTCCAGATCGGCCGCTTCCTTGCGCACGTGATTCCGTGGTACAACGAGTTCTACGACTACGAGAACCTGATGGTTCTCGGTCGCGTGACGTCGGGCCTTGGCGGCGAGGTGATCGTCGAGACGGCGAAGACGCTTCTGGCGGACGTCTATCCCGAATGGGCCGAGAAGATCGACGTCTTCATGCCCGACGAGAAGGCGCGTCGCCTCGGGCAGTCCGTCGCCGCCGCGCAGATTCCCGTCATCCGCGCGGGCGCGAAGAAGGCGCGCGGATAAGACGGCGGAGAGAACGGCGCATGGAACTCATTGCCAGCTTTCAGGTTGACCACACGAAGATCCGTCCCGGCATCTACGTCTCGCGCGTCGATGCCGTCGGCGGCGACTTCGTGACGACGTTCGACGTGCGCATGAAGCGCCCGAACGCGGAACCGTCCGTCCATCCGAACGCGCTCCACACGATCGAGCACATCGTCGCGACGTATCTGCGCAACGATCCCGAATGGAAGGATCGCATCGTCTACTGGGGCCCGATGGGCTGCCTGACGGGGAACTACCTGCTCGTGAAGGGGCGGCCCACGCCGCAGGAGATCTGTCCGCTCGTCCTCGCCGCGTTTCGCCACTGCCGCGACTATGACGGCGACGTGCCGGGCACGACGGCCGAGACGTGCGGGAACTTCCGCCTGCACGATCTCGCGATGGCGAAGTGGGAGGCCGCGCAGTTCGTCGCGCGGCTGGAGGCGGAGCCGTCGTTTGACTATCCGGCGGCGACGCGCGTCGTCACGGAGAAGGGTCTGCTCTTCCACGATTCGTGACAAGGGCTTGAGGAACAGAAGGAAATCGACATGAAGAAAGTCATCATCACCGTCGTCGGCAAGGACACCGTCGGCATCATCGCGAAGACGAGCGCGTATCTCGCCAAGAACGGAATCAACATTCTCGACATCTCGCAGACCGTCGTCGGCGGCTACTTCAACATGATGATGATCGTCGACGGCGCGGCGTGCCGCAAGCCGTTCGACAAGGTCGGCGCGGAACTTGCGCAGCTCGGCGTCGAGCTGGGGCTGCACATTCGCTGCCAGAAGTCCGAGATCTTCGAGAAAATGCACCGGGTGTAAGGCCATGATCAACCTCGCTGAAGTCCTCGAGACGAACAAGATGATCCTCGAGGAGAACCTCGACGTCCGGACCATCACGCTGGGGCTGTCGCTTCTCGACTGCATCGACGCCTCGCTTGCGAAGACGTGCGACAACGTTTCCGCGAAGCTCCTGCGCTATGCGAAGGATCTCGTGAAGACGGGCGACGAAATCGGGCGCGAGTTCGGCGTGCCGATCGTCAACAAGCGCATCTCCATCACGCCGATCTCGCTGGTCGGCGCGGCGTGCTGCAAGCGTCCGAAGGACTTCGTGCGCCTTGCGAAGACGCTCGACCGCGCGGCGAAGCGGCTGGGCGTCAACTTCATCGGCGGCTACTCGGCCGTCGTCTCGAAGGGCATGACGCGGGCGGACGAGCTGCTCATCCGCTCGATTCCCGAGGCGATGGCGACGACGGAGCATCTTTGCGCGTCGGTGAACGTTGGCTCGACGAAGACGGGCCTCGACATGGACGCCGTGCGGCTCATGGGCGAGATCGTCAAGGAGACGGCGGCGAAGACGGCGGACCGGGACTCGATCGGCTGCGCGAAGCTCGTCGTCCTCTGCAACGCGCCGGACGACAATCCGTTCATGGCGGGGGCCTTCCATGGCGTGACGGAGGGCGACGCGGTCGTCAACGTCGGCGTGTCCGGGCCGGGCGTCGTGAACCACGTCCTCCGGCATTCCTGCCGTGGCGAATCGTTCGAGGTCCTGTGCGAGACGGTCAAGAAGACGGCGTTCAAGATCACGCGCGTCGGCCAGCTCGTCGCGCAGGAGGCGTCGCGTCGCCTGGGCGTCCCGTTCGGCATCATCGACCTTTCGCTCGCGCCGACGCCGGCCGTCGGCGATTCGGTCGCGGACATCCTGAAGGAGATCGGGCTTGAGCATCCAGGCGCGCCGGGGACGACGGCCGCGCTTGCGCTTCTGAACGACCAGGTCAAGAAGGGCGGCGTCATGGCGAGTTCCTACGTCGGCGGACTCTCCGGCGCGTTCATTCCCGTCTCGGAAGACCAGGGCATGATCGACGCGGTGAACGCGGGCGCGCTCACGATCGAGAAGCTTGAGGCGATGACGTGCGTCTGCTCGGTCGGACTTGACATGATCGCGATTCCGGGCGACACGCCCGCGAGTTCGATCGCCGGCATCATCGCGGACGAGGCGGCGATCGGCATGGTCAACCAGAAGACGACGGCCGTGCGCGTCATTCCCGTCGCGGGCAAGAAGGTCGGCGACACGGTCGAGTTCGGCGGCCTTCTCGGACATGCGCCCGTGATGCGGGTCTCGCCGTTTTCGTGCGAGGCGTTCATCGCCCGCACGGGCCGCATCCCCGCGCCGATTCATTCGTTCAAGAACTGACGGCGGTTACGGAGCGTGGCGAGA
>CAYQUI010000001.1:36372-81602 GCA_964420685.1 uncultured Lentisphaeraceae bacterium
CCCCGCGCCGATTCATTCGTTCAAGAACTGACGGCGGTTACGGAGCGTGGCGAGATGGCGGCGACAGGCGACCCCTTGAAGTCGTCAAGATTGCGCGTGACGATGTAGTCGCAGTTCGCCGCCTCCGCCGCCGCAGACACGACGGGGTCCTCGAAGTCGGCGAGTGCGAGTGCGCGCGCGCCGTAGTTCGGACTTCCCGCAGGGCGCGTGGTCGTCCGTTTGCCGACAGTCGGCAAAAGTGCTATACTATGCGCTCAATTTTGACCAATAGGGAGGAATCAACATGAAACTCGAAGACCTCAAGGGCAAGACCGTTGGCGTGTGCGTCTCGGGCGGCCTCGACTCGAAGACCATCTGCTGCGTCCTGAAGGATGCGGGCGTGAAGGTGAAGGCGTTCTCGGCGAACGTCGGCCAGCCGGACGAGAAGGACATCAACGACATCAAGACGAAGATGGCCCCCACAGGCGTCGAGACGACGATCGTCGACGTCACGAAGGAGATGGCCGACATCTGCTTCGAGACGGTGAAGTGCCAGGCAATGTACGACGGCGGCTACTGGAACTCGACGGGCATCGCCCGCGCGGTGACCGTCCAGAAGCTCCTCCCGGCGATGAAGAAGGCCGGCTGCACGGTGCTCGTCCACGGCGCGACGGGGCGTGGCAACGACCAGATGCGCTTCGAGCGCTACACGAACGTGATGGATCCGAAGTTCGGCGTCTACGCCCCCTGGCGCGACTCCGACCTGCTGAAGAAGTTCCCGGGCCGCACGGAGATGGTCGCGTTCCTCGCCAAGCGCGGCATCACGGCGTTCGTCGGCACGAAGAAGAAGTATTCGACCGACGCGAACCTCGCGGGCCTTTCGCACGAGGCGGAGGATCTGGAGTCGATGGAGACGTCGATGCGCATCGTGAAGCCCACGATGGGCGTGTGGCCCGAAAAGGCCCCGAACAAGGTCGAGAAGGTCACGCTCAAGTTCGAGAAGGGCCGCTGCGTCGCGGTGAACGGCAAGAAGATGACGCCGTACGAGACCATGCTGGAGTTGAACGCGGTCGGCGGCCGCAACGGCATCGGCATGAAGCACGCGCTGGAGAACCGCATCATCGGCACGAAGAGCCGTGGCGTCTACGAGGCGCCGGGCATGGAAGTGCTGAGCTGGGGCCTCAAGTACATCTACGAAGGCCTGATGGATCGTCGCTCGACGCTCCTCTTCCAGCAGCTCTCGAAGTTTGTCGCCGACCAGATCTACGATGGCCGCTGGTTCGATCCCGCGACCCAGGCGGCGCGCGCGGCGATCCAGGTCTGGGCGGACAAGGCGACGGCCGAAGTCACGCTGGGGCTTTACAAGGGCAACATCTTCTTCGAGAGCCTCAAGGGCCTCAAGGCCACGATCTACAACGAGGCCGACAGCTCGATGGAGGCGTCGAACGGCTTGAATCCGCACAGCTCGCAGGGCTTTGCCGAGATTCAGTCCGTCGAGGCGAAGATGCTGGCGAAGGCGGGGCAGATCAAGGCGTAAGCGAAGTTGGACATGAGCGAAGAGAAGAAGGAAGACGTGGCCGAGACGGCGGCGGAGGCGCAGGCTTCCGACGCCGCTTCGGTGGAGGCGAAGGCGGCATCGGGCGAGAGCTCGGCTCCGGAATCCCAGGGCGAGGCGTCGCCTGCCGCCGAAAAGGAATCGGTCGCGCCGGAGAAGCCGGCCGAGCCGGACTGGAAAACGCTTTACGCCCTCACGCTCGCCGACTTCGACAACTACAAGAAGCGGGCGGCGCGCGACCGCGAGGACACGTACCGCTATGCCGAGGCGGACATTCTGAAGGACGTCCTGCCGGCGGTGGACAACTTGCAGCTGGCTCTTGCGAATGCGAAGGAGAAGGCGGACGACCCGTTCGTGAAGGGCGTCCAGCTCGTCCATGACACGCTGCTGAAGTCGCTCAAGGAACATGGTGCCGAGCCGTTTGACTCCATTGGGCTTGACCTCGACACCGAGAAGATGGAGGCGATTGCGACGTTGCCGCACGCGGAGATTCCCGAAGGCAAGGTCTCGATCGAGTCGAAGAAGGGCTGGATGCTGAAGGACAAGGTGCTGCGCGCCGCGCAGGTCGTCGTTTCGTCCGGCAAGCCGGAAGCCTGACAAACCATGGCGGAGAAGAGAGACTACTACGAAGTCCTGGGCGTGTCCCGGACGGCCACGGCGGACGAGATCAAGTCCGCCTATCGCAAGCTTGCGATGAAGTATCACCCGGACCGCAATCCGGGCGACAAGGTGGCGGAGGAGAAGTTCAAGGAGGCCGCCGAGGCGTATGACGTCCTGCACGACGCCGAGAAGCGTCAGCGCTACGACCAGTTCGGCCATCAGGCATTCGCGAACGGCGCGGGCGGTGCGGGTGGTTTCGGCGCGGGCGGCATGAACATGGACGACATCTTCTCCATGTTCGGCGACATCTTCGGTGGCGGGCGTGGTGGCGCACGTTCGGCGCGCGGCGGGTTCGGCGGCTTCGAGGACTTCTTCGGCGGCGGGGGCGGTCGCGCCTATCGCGCCGACCCGAACGGCCCGCAGGACGGCGACGACATGACGTTTCGCCTGGACGTCGATTTTGACGAAGCGCTCTTCGGCAGCGAACGGACGCTTGATCTCGACCTCCCGGCGCAGTGCTCCGCGTGCAACGGCACGGGCGCGGCGGCGGGTGCGCAGCGCGTGACGTGCAAGACGTGCGGCGGGCGCGGCGTCGTCATGGGCGGCGGCGGCTTCCTGCGCATCCAGCAGACGTGCCCGACGTGCGGCGGCGAGGGGACGGTCATCGAGAAGCCGTGCCGCGCGTGCCGTGGCACCGGTCGCGTCACGCAGCCGCAGCACATTTCGCTGAAGATTCCGGCGGGCATCGACAACGGCTCGCGGCTGCGGCTCGCGGGCAAGGGCGCGGGCGGTCTGCGCGGCGGACGTCCGGGCGACCTCTATGTCCTCGTCAGCGTCCGCGAAAGCGACATTTTCGAGCGCGAGGGCCAGCATCTGTTCGTGGACGTGCCCGTCTCTCCCGTGACGGCGGCTTTGGGCGGCACGATTGCCGTGCCGACGCCGGAGGGCGAGGCGCAGCTGAAGATTCCGGCGGGCACGCCGAACGGCAAGGTCTTCCGTCTGCGCGGCAAGGGCGTTCCGTCCCTGCGCGGCGGCGCGGCGGGCGACCTCGACGCGCGCGTGGTCTTTGAGGTTCCGGCGAACCTTGACCGTCAGCAGAAGGCCGCGCTGGAGGCGTTCCAGAAGCTCGCCTCCGCCGCGAACTATCCGGAGGCGCAGTCCTTCGCGAACAAGACGCGCATCTTCTTCTCGCACCGCGACAAGCTTCGGAAGTGAGTCCGACATGAAGCCCAGAGGCCTTGCGCTCGTCCCGTTCCTCGTCTTTGCCGCGTTTTACGTGGGGCTTTCCCTTTGGGCGGGGCAGCTGGGCTTCGAGATGCCGTGGTACAAGGTCTCGATGCCGGTCGCGTTTCTTGTCGCGTCGGCCGTCTCGCTTCTGATCGGTCGGGCGACGCTTGACGAGAAGGTCGAGACGTACGCGCGCGGGATGGGCGAGCCGAACATCATGATCATGTGCCTCATCTTCATTCTCGCCGGGGCGTTCGCGACAATCGCGAAAGGCTCTGGCGCGGTGGATGCGGCCGTGACGATCGCCCAGGCGCTTGTGCCGGCGCGGCTCATGGTCGCGGGCGTCTTTCTTGTCTCGTGTCTCATCTCGCTTGCGATCGGAACGTCGTGCGGCACGATCGCGGCCGTCACGCCGATCGCGCTTGGCTTTGCCGCGCCGTTGGGGCTGAACCCCGCGCTTCTCATGGGGGCCGTAATCGGCGGTTCGATGTTTGGCGACAACCTCTCGATGATTTCCGACACGACGATCGCCGCGACGCGGACGCAGGGCGTGCGCATGAAGGACAAGTTTCTGGCGAACGGACTCATTGCCGCGCCCGCCGCGCTTGTCGCGCTTTTCCTCTATGCGGTCTCCGGCTTTTCGGCGGGCACGGTCGCCGCGCCGGCCGTGACGTGGCAGCACCTTGTCCTCATTCTGCCGTATGTCTTCGTCCTTGCGCTGGCGCTCGTCGGGTACAACGTGATGATGCTCCTCTTTTCGGGCACGGTGCTGTCGGCCGTGATCGGCGGCTGCCTCGGCAAGTTCGCGTTCTTCGACGCGATGGACTTGCTCGGCAAGGGCACGCTTGGCATGGGCGAAACGCTGATCGTCGCGCTGCTCGCGGGCGGGCTTTTCAAGTCCGTCCAGGCGAACGGCGGCATCCTTTGGCTGACGGAGAAGATTTCCAAGGTGATTCGCGGGCCGCGCACGTGCGAACTCGGCGTCTTTGGCCTTGTGGCGGCGGTCAACTGCTTTACGGCGAACAACACGGTCGCGATTGTCATCGCGGGTCCGATCGCGAAGGAGTGCGCGGCGAAGTTCGGCGCGAATCCCGTGCGAATCGCGTCCGTGCTCGACACGGCCTCGTGCGTTGTCCAGGGCCTCATCCCCTACGGCGCGCAGATCCTGATCGCGATTGGCGTCGCGCGCGGGCTGGATCTCACGATTGATTCGTTTTCGCTTTTGAAATGCCTTTACTATCAGCCGCTTCTCGCCCTCGCGGTCTTCTGTTCGCTGTGCTTTTCCGGCCGGCGCACGAAGTCGCCGATTCCGGGCGTGGCCTGACGGCGTTTCCCTTTGCACCTGTGGTGGAATGGCAGACACGGTGGATTTAGGTTCCACTGCGCAAGCGTGGGGGTTCGAGTCCCTCCAGGTGCACCCGTCAGACGAGACGTCTACACCGACGGTATCTGATTTGCTATAATGCCCACGATATGAACGCGAATCTAATACGCTTGGTAGATGAATTGCGGAAGCTGTCGCGCGAAACGTCGTGGGTTGAGTTTAAGCGTGAAAATTACAGGCCCGACATGATCGGTGAGGATATCAGCGCGCTTGCGAACGCGGCGGCATCTGTCGGGCGGTCATGCGCGTACATGGTTTGGGGGATTCATGATGAGACGCATGAGGTCTGTGGCACGAAAGAGGATATTCGGTTATTGCGCGTTGGAAATGAGGAACTTGAAAACTGGCTTCGGCATAATCTCTCCGACAACGCCGACTTTGATTTTGCGTGTGTTGACTATGCGGCAGATGTCCGTGTAAATGTTTTGAAGATTCGGCCTGCAACGAGCTTTCCGGTTGCCTTTAAGAAGGATTCCTTCATTCGCGTCGGGAGTTATACGAAGAAGCTGCGCGATTATAAGGAAGTCGAGGCACGGCTATGGGACAGGCTACGCGATATCAATTTTGAGAGTCAGCAATCCTTGTCCGACTTAACGTTGCTGGAGGCTCTTGGCAAACTTGACCTTGATGTCTATTTTGAGAAGACAAAAACGCCGATGCCGTCAACAATAGAGGAACTGGGGCGGCTCATGTGCGTGGAGAAGGTCTTGTATCGACAAGACAATGGTCTTTATGCGATTACGAACATGGGAGGCACGTTGTTTGCACGTGCTCTTTCCGAGTTTCCGCGAATTGCGCGAAAGGCCGTTCGCGTTATCCAGTATACGGGCGAGAATCGCATGCACATGATGCGTGAGTATACGGGAACAAAAGGGTATGCGGTTGGGCTGGATGGCTTGATTGACTATTTGCAGGCGATGACGCCTGCGGATGCATCAATTGTCGGTGCTTTTAGAGATGCCAAGTATGCCTACCCAAAGGTGGCCCTACGTGAACTTGTTGCCAACGCACTTGTCCATCAGGATTTTTCGATCAGAGGTGCGGGGCCACTGATCGAGGTGTTCTCCAATCGGGTTGAAATTACCAATCCGGGAGAATGCAAGATTGAACTAGACCGTATCATCGACAGTCCGCCTTGGTCGCGCAACGAGGATCTGGCGGCCTTGATGCGCCGTATGCGGATGTGTGAAGAGGCGGGCGGAGGATGGGACAAGGCCATCCTTTCGTGCGAGGAGCAGTTCTTGCCGGCGCCTCGAATTGAGAACTACAAAATGGCCACCAAGGTGTCGCTGTGTTCGGCTGAATGCTTTGCTGACATGACTCTTGAGGATCGTCTTTGGGCGTGCTATACGCATGCGTGCATTCTTTTCCTCGACAGAAAACACCTGACGAGTTCGTCTGTCAAGAAACGGTTCGGGGCGGAAACCATTGCCGCGTCGACGGTTTCCAAGTTGCTGAAGAAAGCGGTTGAGCGAGGATATATCCGGGTTTTTGACCCGAATGTCGGAGATCGAGCCGTTAGCTATGTTCCGTATTGGGCCTGAGATTGCTTTCCATTGCTTGCCGTTTGAGACACCGTTGGTGTCGAATGTTGTGCAAAATCAGATTTATTCGCTTTTTGGTTTTGATTTAAACGGCGGATTTGCTTTCCATTGCTTTCCGGACAAGTCTTTCTCCCTCTTTATCTCCAGTTTCCACAGGAACGACAGTTTTTGGTATAATTTTGTCAATTTGATCAAGAGGAGAGTTTCATGAAGCGACAGGCCATTTTCATGGCGTTGCTTGCGCTTGCTTTTCAGGCGCAGGCCGTGCCTGTTTCGGTCAATGAGGCCGCGCGCGCGGCGCGTGCGTGGGTGTCTCGTGGCGGAACGCTGGGCGCGCGTCTGGGAGACGTCGTGTCGCGCGCGACGACGCAGACGCTGCCGAGCGGCGCGAAAGTCCATGCCGTCCAGATGCGCGGCGGCGGTGCGGTCTTCCTATCGGCGGATACGGATTTCATGCCGGTCATCGCGTTCACGTCAGCCGATGCGGACTATTCGCAGATCGATTCGAAGAGTCCGCTCTGGGCGCTTCTCTGCCGTGACGCGGTCGCGCGCGGCACGACGGTGAAGGCGGCGGCGAAGGCGTCCGCGTCGGGCGCGTCCGCCGCGACGGCCTCCGGTTCGGCGGCGGCGCGCCAATGGGCGGCCCTTCTCGCCGAGGGTGCGGCGCTCGACGACCCAACCGTTCGACAGCCTGCTCGTGCGCACGTCAGTTCGCCTGGCGACCTGCGCGCGGGCCCGTTCGTGCAGACGGCGTGGAATCAGGGCGCGGTTCGCGGCAAGGACTGCTACAACCGGTTCACGCCGATTCTTTCGGACGGCACGCGCGCCGTCTGCGGGTGCGTCGCGACGGCGATGGCGCAGGTCATGCGCTACCACGAATATCCGACGGCTGCGTGCGCGCCCGTGACGCGCCGTTGCTTCATTGAGGCCGCGACGCGCGGCAAGACGGCGGGCGTGACGAATCTGACGACGCAGGCGGGCGTCTACGACTGGGCGAACATGCCGCTCAAGCCGAATGCCGCGAGCGCCGATCTCACGGACGCGCAGTGCGACGCAATCGGCAAGTTGACGTCCGACGCCGGCATTTCCGTGTACATGGCCTATGACCTTGCCGCGAAAGGTGGCAGCGGCGCGTTCCTCTTCAATGTCGCGAAGGCCCTCATGGAGGTCTTCGGCTACGCGAACGCGGCGTACTACACGGCGGACGAAGTGTCCGCGAACGTGGGCATCCTGCGGCGGGCGATGCTCTCGAACTTCGACGCGGGCTATCCGGTGCTGATGGGCGTCAGCGGCGAAGGCGGGCACGCGATTATCGGCGACGGCTACGGCTACAACGACGGCGCGGTTTACGTCCACCTCAACATGGGCTGGTCGGGGGCCTGCGACCTCTGGTACAATTTGCCGGACATCGACTCGAGCTATGGCCATTACACCGTCTTCAGCGATCTCGTCTTCAACGTCTTTCCGACGGAGGCGGCGCGGAACGCGACGCTGTCCGGGCGCGTGACGGATGTGGCGGCGAACGCCGTGGCCGGCGCGTTCGTCCAGATTCGCGCGGCGACGGGCGGCGCGGAGGTTGCGCACATGACGACGGACACGAACGGCATGTGGGGCGTGCGTCTGCCGGCGGGGACATATGAGATCGCGGTCACGGCGCCGGATTTCCCGGTCGAGACGCGAACGGTGACCGTCGCGGCGACGCGCGCGACGACGAAGAGCCTGGCCGGCTGGATCGTCAACGGCTCTTGGTCCGAGACGTACACGAACGTGCCGCAGGTCAGCACGGTCGGCAATGCCTGGGGCGAGGACGTGCAGCTGGTCGCGCCGCGCGCGCGCATCGTCCAGGGGGCGGTCACGAACGTCTACGCGACGCTGGATCAGGCAATCACGGGGGCGAGGGCCTGTGCGGCTCAGCCGGACGTTTCGGGCGTGACGATCGAACTGCTGGATGCGATTGACCTGAACGCGAGGGCCGTCATCGATTTCCCCTGCGTTCTCACGGCGGGCGGCGCGGATGCGGCGACGCGGCCGATTCGACGGATCGGCGACGCCGATCTGGGCGTACAGGGAACGCTCACGCTCTCGAACGTGACGTTTGCGGCGAAGAACGCGATGGCCGTGCGCGTCAACCCCGGTGCGCAGCTCGTTGTCGCGTCCGGCGTCGATTTCGGCGTGCCCTCGTCAATGGTCGCCGTCTCCGTGGCGGATGCGGACGGCTTTGTCCTGGCGGGCGAGCTGTCGCACGGGTTCAGTCTGAGCAACGCGGCGGCATCGTCCGTCGGCGCGGTCTTCGGCACGGCCATTTGCGATTTCCTCACGGCCTCGAACAGCGCGGCGCGGATTGCCAACGCCTACGACACGCACGGCGAGATGCGCGGCGTGGCCGTCGAGCAGGACGGCGAGATCCTCCTGACGTGGGACGTGACGCCCGTGCCGTTCAGCGAGGCGGCGGCCTATTTCGTGGATGCGTCCGGCGCGACGAACGCGGCGGCGCGACTGGAGTCCGTCCTTGAGAAGTACAGGCGTTCGTATGCGGCGGGCGAAATTGGCGCGGCGGGCGAGATCGTCGTGCGCGACGTCGCGGGGCAGTCGCTGCTCATGCGGCAGGGCATTTCCGGAAACCTGACGCTACGCGGCGAGAGGGCCGGGGTGCGGATTGAACATCTCTTCGAGTCCGCCGGCTTCGACATTGGCGTGGGCGCGTCGCTGACGGTGAAGGATCTCGTGTTCGATGGCTACGTTGGCAAGTCGCTGTTCGAGGTCAAGGGCGGCGCGCTGATCCTGAAGGGCGGCACGGAGATTCGCAACGTTTCGGGGACGGAGACGCAGTCGGGGGCGCTGACGGTTCTTTCCGGCACGGCGACGGTTGGTTCGCCGGAGGGCGAGGTCGTCTTCGACGGGTGTGTCAACGACACGGCAAATTCGTGTGGCGGCGCCATTCACCTGGCGGGTTCGGACTGCGAACTCATCTTGCAGAATCAGGTGTGCATCACGAACGGCCATGCGCGGAAGAATGGCGGCGGCGTGTACGTGGGCGCGGGCGCGAACGTGCGCCTGTCGGGACTTCTGACGATCCGGGACAACGTGCGGAAGCAGCAGCAGAACAAGGCGCCGGTGGACAACCTCTACTTCGAATCGGATGTCCGTCGGTTCGTCCTCGCAGGGCCGCTGGAGGCGGGCAGCTCGGTCGGCGTCTGGTGTGCGTCGTCGCTGGGGAATGCCGGGAGCGCGTTCCTGACGGTCGATGCGGGCTTCCGTGACCACGCGCAGATCCTGCGGTCGTGTGCCGCGCTCGTGTCCGACAAGAACGCGGCGTTGACGGCCGCGCCGAACGACGACGATTCGGCGATTGTCTGGGAAGAGGACGACGGCAGCATTCGTCCGGTCGATCCGTCAATCGCCGTCGCCCGCGTCACGGCGAACGGCACGTCCGCCTACTACGGCTTGCTGGAAGATGCCTTTGGCGTGCTGACGGGCGATGCGACGGTCGAGATTCTTCAAGATGTCGATTTCGCGAACGACGTCCGCGTGACGAACGTCGTCACGTTCGTCGGCGGAGAGCACGTCGTGTCGCGCCGCGGCTCGGCGCGGTTCGTCGTGTCGGCGGGCGGCGCGCTGACGCTAGATGGCGTGACGGTCGCGGGCGGTGCGGGTCCGGCCTTCGAGGTGGCGGCGGAGGGCGCGCTGACGCTGTCGGACGGCGCGTGCATTCGCGACATCGCGAGCGGCGCGACGCGCGTCGGCGGCGCGATCACGGTCAACGGCGGCGCGCTGACGATGTTGCCGGGTTCGGCGATTCGCAATTGCCGGAGCACGGGCGACAACTATGCCTGCGGCGGCGCGGTGGCGGCGGACAGCCAAAGCCGCCTTCGTCTGCTGGGCGGCGAGATCGCGGATTGCGTGTCCAACTATGGCGGCGTCTACATCGGCAACGAGTCGACGGCCGAAATCGGCGGTGCCTTCACGGCGACGAACAACGTGTCGGAGACGGGCGAGCCGAAGAACCTGTATGTCGCGGCCAACTGCCGCCTCGTGCTCGTCCAGCCGCTGACGGGGCGTGTCGGCTACACGCCGGGCGTGACGATTCAGTCGACGAACGCCTTTGGTTCGGTCGCGGCGGACTTCAACGGCACGACCGCGCAGCTCGCTGATTCGGCGCACGGCTTCACGCATGACGTGACGGGCGACGTTGGCCTAGCCGTCACGGGGGGCAACGAGCGGCTGCTCGTCTGGAGCGACGCGCTTCAGGCGGACGGAACGGTGACGGTCGGCGATGAGCGCTATGAGCTGGTGCCGGGCGGCGCGACGCTCACGGCCGCCGTCGTGCGCGCGGAGTCCCGTTTGTCGTTCGTCTATGACGGGACGGCCAAGACGTGCGTCTTGGCGGGACATGGCTTTGTCGTCACCTGCACGCCGCAGACCCAGGCGGGGGACTATGTGGCGACGGCGACCGTGAAGGCGGGCTTTGCCTGGGCGGACGGCACGACGACGCCCCAGGCGATTGCGTGGGCGATTGCGAAGGCCGTCTATGACATGAGCGGGGTCACGTTTGCCGACAGGACGTTCACGTACAACGGACAGTCGCGGTCGCTGGCGATTTCGGGTTCGTTGCCGGCGGGCGTCGAGGTGTCGTATGATGGCAACGGGCAGACGGATCCGGGCATCTACACGGTGACGGCGCACTTTGCGGGCGATGCCGTGAACTACGAGCCGATTCCCGACCGGACGGCGAAGCTGACGATTCTTGCGGAAAGCGAGACGCCGGATCCGCCGTCGCCGAGCGTGACGACGAATGTCCCGAAGCCGATCGCATTCCAGTCGATTGCGCGCGTGTCCGAGACGGAGTGGTCGCTCACGGTCACGAATCGCGTGCCGTGGTGCTGGTATCGTCTCCTCGCGACGGACGACCTGACGAGAGGCTTCGTCACGACGGGTGCGTGGGAGCGGGCCACGACCGAGGGCGCGTGGACGACGAACGTCACGACCACGGGCGGCGCGCGCTTCTGGAAGGCCGAGGCCAAGGAAGGCGAGGTCGGAGAATGAAGAGAAACAAGCGAATGGTCGAATGAGAAACGTTTGGATGCTTGGGGGTTTGGGAGTTGGGGATTGAATGGCCGAATGAGAATCAGATAATTTTGAAAGGTTCCTATCATGGCAGAGAAGAAGGCAGATACGAAGAAGACGACGGGCAACACGGCGCTTGACGCGGTCATGAGCCAGATCCGCAAGGAATTTGGCGAGATGTCGATTATGCGTCTCGGCGACCGCGAGATCGAGGAGATTCCCGTCATCCCGACGGGCGCGCTCTCGCTCGACCTCGCGCTGGGCGTCGGCGGACTTCCGCGCGGACGCATCGTCGAGTGCTACGGGCAGGAGTCGTCCGGCAAGACGACGCTCACGCTGCACGTCGTCGCGAACGCCCAGAAGGCGGGCGGCACGGCGGCGTTCATCGACGCGGAGCACGCGCTTGACCCGGCGTACGCGAAGAAGATTGGCGTCGATCTCGACAACCTCATCGTCGCCCAGCCGAACTCCGGCGAGGAGGCCCTGACGATCTGCGAGCAGCTGGCGAAGTCGGGCGCGCTCGATGTGATCGTCGTCGACTCGGTCGCCGCGCTCACGCCGCAGGCGGAGATCGACGGCAACATGGGCGACAGCCACATGGGCCTTCAGGCGCGCCTCATGTCGCAGGCGATGCGCAAGCTCACGGCCGTCGTCGCGCAGACGAAGACGCTCATCATCTTCACGAACCAGGTGCGCGAGAAGATCGGCGTCATGTTCGGCAACCCCGAGACGACGCCCGGCGGCAAGGCCCTCAAGTTCTACGCCTCGTGCCGTCTGCAGGTCCAGCGCATCGGCGCGATCAAGAACACGGCGGGGCAGGTCGTCGGCAACCGCACGCGCGTGAAGGTCGTCAAGAACAAGGTCGCGCCGCCGTTCACCGAGGCCGAGTTCGACATTCTCTACACGTGCGGCATCTCCTACGAGGGGAGCGTCCTTGACGCCGCGCTCACGCGCGGCATCGTCGAGAAGCGCGGCAGCTGGCTCTCGTTCGGCGACACGCAGCTCGCGCAGGGTTCGCTCGCGACGATCGACTACCTCAAGTCCAACCCGGAGGTCACGCAGAAGATCGTCGAGCTGGTGAAGACGACGCCCGTCAATCCGGCGCTGAAGAAGCGGTAAGCGACGGGGGCTGTCATGAAACTTGTCGTCAAGGTCGGAACACATGCCATTGCCGCGCGAAGCGGTCGTCC
The DNA here is from genome assembly GCA_964420685.1 of uncultured Lentisphaeraceae bacterium. Lineage (GTDB taxonomy): Bacteria > Verrucomicrobiota > Kiritimatiellia > RFP12 > UBA1067 > UBA1067. The sequence continues at coordinate 48,916 of CAYQUI010000001.1, forward strand.
GGACTATGCGGCGTTGCGCCGTCTCGTCACGCAGCTCTGCCGACTCCGCAAGGCGGGGGACGAGGTCTTCTTCGTCTCGTCCGGCGCCGTTGCCGCCGGGGTTGAGTCCCTGGGGCTGAAGGCGCGCCCCACGGACGTCAACGACGTGCAGATGTGCGCGGCGGTCGGCCAGGCGCGGTTCATCGGCGAGTACGAGCGTCTCTTCGGCGAGGCGGGCGTGAAGATCGGCCAGGTTCTTCTCACGCACTACGACTTCGAGGATCGTCGCCGCAGCCAGAACGTGAAGAAGTCGCTCGACCATCTCGTCAAGGCCGGGATCGTGCCGATCATCAACGAGAACGACGTCGTGGCGGACGAAGAACTCAAAGGGCAGACCTTTGGCGACAACGACTGGCTGTCGTTCCTCATCGCGAAGCTGATGAAGGCGGACGCGCTCGTCCTGCTGACGACGGTGGACGGCCTTCTGGACGCGACGGGGCGGCGCATCCCGGAGGTGGACAGCTTCCGCAACGTGCGGCGGCTCGTGCACGCGGGCGAGAAGGGCAAGCTCTCGAAGGGCGGCATGGACTCGAAGCTCAAGGCGGTGAAGGCGGCGGTCGCCGCCGGCATCGACACGTACATTGCGAACGGACGAAAGACGGTGCTTCCCGCGCTCTTCGAGGGGCGGGCGACCGGCACGTTCTTCCCGGGGTCGGCGCTCTGAGCGGCAGGTTCATTTTGGTATAATAGACGGAAATTTTTTGAGGAGAAGACATGACTCTTGCGGATCTCGAAGCGGCGAAGGCTGAAAGCCTGAAGGAAATCGCGGCGGCGGCCGATGCGGCGGCCGTCGAGGCCCTGCGCGTGAAGTACGTGGGCCGGAACGGCTCCATCCCCGCGCTCATCAAGGCGATGAAGGACGTTCCGAAGGAGGAGCGGCCCGCGTTTGGAAAGGCCATTCAGGCGTGGAAGGCCGAGGTCGAGGCCGCGTTGCGGAAGGGCGGCGCGGGCGCGGCGGACGAGAGGGCCATCGCGGCCGACCTCACGCTCCCCGGCCGCTGGTTCGGCCTGGGCGTCCAGCATCCGCTTTCGCGCGTCATCGAGGAGACGGCGCGCATCTTCGGACGGCTTGGCTTCACGGTCGCCGACGGCCCGGAGCTGGAGAACCGCTTCAACAACTTCACGGCGCTCAACACGCCGCCGCACCATCCGTCGCAGGATCGGACGGACACGTTCTGGTTCAACGACGACTGCCTGCTGCGGACGCAGACCTCGCCCGTGCAGATCCGCACGATGTTGGCGAACAAGCCGCCCGTGCGCGTCATCTGCCCCGGCCGCACGTTCCGCCGCGACACGACGGACGCGACGCATTCGGCGAACTTCCACCAGATCGAGGGCCTGTACGTGGACGAGACCGCGACGAAGCCCGTCTCGCTCGCCGACCTCAAGAGCGTGCTCGCCTACTTCGCGAAGGAGATGATGGGCGACAGCGTGACCGTCCGCTTCCGCCCGCACTTCTTCCCGTTCACCGAGCCGTCCGTCGAGGTCGACTTCTCCTGCCACGTCTGCAAGGGCAAGGGCTGCAACGTCTGCAAGCAGTCGGGCTGGATCGAGGTCGCGGGCGCGGGCATGGTCGATCCGCGTGTCTTCCAGCACGTCGGCTGGGATCCCGAACAGGTTTCGGGCTACGCCTTTGGCTTCGGCGTCGAGCGCATTGCGATGATCAAGTACGGCATCCCCGACATCCGCTGGCTCTACGAGAATGACGTCCGCTTCCTCGAGCAGCTTGGCTGACGCGATGCGCGCAGGCGGCGTTCCGGTGCGGCTGGCGCTCTTCGCCGTGTCCGCCGTGTCGATGCTGTGGGGCTATCGCCTCCTCCTGCTCGAACACGCGCCGGGCGTCTTCTCGTCGCCGCAGGAGGATCTTTCCTACGGCTGGTACGTGCCGCTCTTCTCGCTTTACGTCCTCTGGCGCGAGCGGCGGGAGATTGCCGCGTCGTTCGGCGCGCCGTCCGCGTGGGGGCTTCTGCTGGCCGTGCCGTTCCTGCTCCTCGGCTATGTCGGCGCGCGCGGATTGCAGGTGCGCTTCGAGATCGTCGGCTTCGCGGGGCTGCTCGTCGCGCTGACGCTCGCGTTCTTTGGCGTGAAGACGATGAAGCGGACGCTCTTCCCGTTTCTCTTCCTCCTCTTCTGCATTCCGCTCCACACGTTTCTGGACGTCGTCACGATTCACCTGCGGCTCTTCGCGGTGTCGGCCGCGTACGTCGTCCTGCAGGGCCTGGGCGTTGACGTCGTTCGGCAGGGGACGATGCTCGCGTCTTCGACCGGCTCGTTCGCGATCGACGTCGCCGCGCCGTGCAGCGGCATGCGTTCGCTCTTCGCGATGATGGCCCTCACGGCGGGCTATGCCTACTTCACGCAGCCGACGTGGCTTCGGCGCGGGCTGCTCTTCGTGCTGTCGATTCCGCTCGCGATTCTCGGCAACGTCCTGCGCGTCTTCACCATCGTCGGCGTCGCGGCGGCGTGTTCGCCCGACTTCGCGACGGGCTTCTACCACGACTATTCCGGCTACGTCGTCTTCTTGAGCGCGATCTTCCTCATGGTCGCCTGCGGCGGGCTGATTACGAAAGGGGCGGAGCGATGCGCGCGTACGTGATTCCCGTTCTCGCGACGGTGCTCGTCGTTGCCGCGATGGCGTGGCAGGGGCTGGGCGTCGATCCCGTCCTCTGCGAGGCCCCGTCCGCCCGGCTCGGCGAAATCGCGGGCTTCACGTCCGAACGGCTGGAGCCGTCCGAGGCGGAGCGGACGACGCTGCCGGCCGACACGCAGTTCGACAAGCGTCTCTACACGGCGGCGGACGGCACGTGGTACCAGGTCTCGCTCGTGATCGGCGGCAAGTCGAAAAGCTCGATTCACCGGCCCGAACTCTGCCTGCCGTCGCAGGGCTTCCAGATGATGAACCCGCGCGGACTGGACGCGGGCGGCGTCGCCTGGCACGCCGTCACGCTGGCGCGCGGCACGCTGCCGCCGCTCGGCTTCGCCTACACGTTCTTCAACCAGGAGGGCTTTCGCACGTCGTCGCACGTCCGGCGCATTCTCCGCGACGTCTTCGACCGCAGCTTCCGCGCGCGCATCGACCGCTGGGCCATGCTGACGGTGAACGCCGCGCGGGCGGACGACGCTTCGCTCGCGGCGTTCCTCCTTCACTTGAAGGACGTTGTGGAGTGACCGAAAGACGACTCCGACCCCCTGAAAGGGATATGGTATAATTCCATGAATATGACGGACACCGACCTTACGAACTACGGCGCGGACGTCTTCTCCGAGAAGGCGATCCGCCGCCATCTGCCCAAGCCTGTCGCGGCGAAACTCCTCGCGACGATGCGCGACGCGAAGCCCCTGGACCCGACGATCGCGGACGCGGTCGCCGACGGCATGAAGAACTGGGCGCTCGTCCACGGCGCGACGCACTTCACGCACTGGTTCCAGCCGCTCACCGGCGGCACGGCCGAGAAGCACGACGCCTTCCTGGAGCCGACCGGTCCGGCGCAGGCCGTGCTCAAGTTCTCCGGCAAGAACCTGATCGGCGGCGAGGCGGACGCCTCGTCCTTCCCGTCGGGCGGCCTGCGCTCGACGTTCGAGGCGCGCGGCTACACGGCGTGGGACCCGACGTCGCCGGCGTTCCTCAAGCGACACGCGCATGGCGCGACGCTCTGCATCCCGACGGCGTTCTGCTCGTTCACGGGCGACACGCTCGACATGAAGACGCCGCTCCTGCGCTCGATTCAGGCCCTGTCGCATTCGGTCGAGCGGCTGATGAAGGCGTTCGGACAGAAGAAGGCGCACGTCTCCGTCACGCTCGGCGCGGAGCAGGAGTACTTTCTCATCGACCGCCGCTTCTACCTGAAGCGCCCCGACCTCCTGCAGACGGGGCGAACCGTCTTCGGCGCGCCGCCCGCGAAGCACCAGCAGCTCGACGACCACTACTTCGGCGCCATCCGTCCGCGCGTCCTCAAGTTCATGGCCGAGGTCGAGGAACGGCTGTGGCAGCTCGGCATTCCGGCGAAGACGCGCCACAACGAGGTCGCCCCTGCGCAGTTCGAGCTCGCGCCGACGTTCGAGGAGCAGAACCTCGCCGTTGACCACAACATGATGATCATGGAGGTCTTGCGCCAGACGGCGGAGAAGAACGACCTCGTCTGCCTCCTGCACGAAAAGCCCTTCGCGGGCGTCAACGGCTCGGGCAAGCACTGTAACTGGTCGGTCGCCTACGGCGGGCGCAACCTCCTCACGCCGGGCGACGACCCGCGCGAGAACGCGATCTTCCTCGCCGTCCTCGTCGCCGTCATCCGCGCGATCGACCGGCACGCGGACATCCTGCGCACGACGACGGCCGGCGCGGGGAACGACCACCGGCTCGGCGCGAACGAGGCGCCGCCGGCGATCATCTCGGTCTTCCTCGGCGACGAGCTCAACGCCGTTCTCGACGCGATCGAGCGCGGCACGAAGTCGACCGCGCGCGGCAAGCCCAAGTCCAGCCTGCGCATCGGCGTCGATACGCTGCCGCCGCTGCCGCGCGACACGACCGACCGCAACCGCACGTCGCCGTTCGCCTTTACGGGCAACAAGTTCGAGTTCCGCGCGCCGGGCTCGTCGCAGAACTGCGCGTACAGCCAGACGGTTCTCAACACGATTGTCGCCGAGTCGATTGACGCGCTCTGCGACAAGCTCGCGGCCATGACGGGCGGCGACTTCCACGAGAACCTGCAGAAGCTCCTCCAGCGGCTCGTGAAGGCGCATCGCCGCGTCGTCTTCTCGGGCGACGGCTATTCGGCGGACTGGCCGAAGGAGGCCGCCGCGCGCGGGCTTCCGAATCTTCGGGACACGCCGGCGGCCCTCGCGCCGCTCGCCGATCGCGCCAACGTCGCGCTGTTCGAGAAGTACGGCGTCCTGTCCGCGACGGAAATGCGCGCGCGCCTGGAGATCGGGCGCGAGGACTACGCGCGGCGCATTCGCATCGAGGCGGGCGTCGCCCTGGAGATCGCGCGGTCGATGGTGCGGCCCGTCGTGGCGGACGAGTTTTCGCGGCTCGCGACGGCGTTGGGGCAGGCGAAGGCGGACGGACTCAAGACCGGCATCCGGGGGCTGACGGCCCTTTCGCTCAAGCTCGGCGCGGGCCTCGACGACCTGCACGTCAAGTGCGACCGCCTGGAGAAGGCGCTCGCCGGCGACGACCCCGCCGCGCAGGCGGCGGCGATGGACGACCTTCGCAAGACGGTCGACCGCCAGGAGGGGCTGGTCGATGACGCGCGCTGGCCGTTGCCGAAATACCGCGAGATGCTGTTCGTCTACTGATTCTGTCTTGTTCCCGAAGAGGGACGAAAGGAAAACCAAAATGAAAAAGGAAATGCCGGCCTGGCTCCGTCTGTGCGCCGCCGTCTGCTGTCTGCTGTCCGCGTTCGCCGCATCGGCCGGGGAACGCCCGAAGTCCGTCATCCTCTTCATCGGCGACGGGATGTCCACGCCGCAGCGGATGACCGCGAACGAGTTCTCGCTCAAGAGCGGGCGCGGCAACCTCGCGATGAACGCGCTGCCGTTCCAGGCGACGACGCGCACCTGCTCGGCGGACTCGCTCGTCACGGATTCGGCGGCGGCGGCGACGGCCATTGCCTGCGGCGCGAAGACCCTGAACGGCGCGGTGGGCGTCGACGCGAAGGGCGCGCCGCTCGAATCGGTCGCGTCCGTCGCGCACCGCAGCGGAAAGGCCGTCGGCATCGTGACGACCGTCACGATCAACCACGCGACGCCGGCGGGCTTCTACGGACACCGCAAGGGACGCGGCGAGGGCTATGGCCTCGGCCTCGACCTGCTCGCGTCCGGCTTCGACTACTTCGCGGGCGGCGGACTCTCGCAGCACGATGACAAGGAGGCGCCGGGCTATCGCGGCGACGTCTATGCGTGCGCGAAGGACGCGGGCTACACGTTCGTGCGCGGCGACCGCGCGGCATTCGACGCGCTGAAGCCGGGCGGCGGCAAGGTCTGGTACGTCGCGTGCGAGGGGGCGATGCCGTATGCGATCGACGCGGCGGCCTGGGCGGGCGTGCCGACGCTGGCGGAGCTGACCGCGAAGGGGATCGAGCTCCTCTCCGCCGATCCCGACGGCTTCTTCATGATGGTCGAGGGCGGGCGGATCGACTGGGCCGGACACGCGAACGACGCGGCGACCAACCTGCGGGACGTCCTCGCGCTCGACGACGCGGTGAAAGTCGCGCTCGCGTTTCAGGAAAAGCATCCGGAGACGCTGGTCGTCGTCACGGGCGACCACGAGACGGGCGGCATGACGATGGGCTTTGCGGCGACGGGCTATGCGTTCTACATGGATCGTCTCGTGAACCAGAAGTGCTCGGCGGATTCGCTCGTCGCGCACATCCATGCGGCGCGCCCCGCCGACTTCGCGGCGCTCCAGCCGTTCCTCGCGGCGAACTTCGGCTTCGACTTCACGACGACGGACGTCGCGCGCAACCCGATGGCGGTGACGGCGGACGAGCGCAAGGAACTGGAGGCGGCCTTTGACCATGACCTTCGGCTGGCGCGCGCGGGCAAGAAGGAGAACGAGGCGTATGACGCGAAGAAGGTCTCGCGCCTGCCGACGGCGGTGAAGGCGCTCTTCTCCCACAAGTGCGGCATTGGCTGGACGAGCGGCGCGCACACGGCGCTCCCCGTCCTCACGACGGCGCAGGGGCGCGGGGCGGAGCGGTTCGTCGGCTTCATCGACAACACGGATCTCGCGAAGACGCTCAAAGACCTCGTGAAGTGAAGAAGGCGCTGCCGATCGCCGTCCTCGCGCTCGCCTGCGTCGCCCTCGCGTGCCTGCCGGGGGCGCGTCGGCTCGCGACGCCGGCTGGCGAGACGGCGCGCGCCACGGTCGTCGAGACGGACGATTCCGACGTCCAGCTCCATGGTCTCATCGAATTCGGTACGCAGCGGCTCAAGGTGCGTCTGCCGGATGGCTCGGTGAAGCGCGCGCACAACGAACTGCGCGCACAGCTGGAACTGGACAAGAAGTTCGCGGTCGGCGACACGGCGCTCGTCGTCCTCGGCGACGAGCCGCTGGTCGCGCGCGACCACTGGCGGCTCGGCTGGGGCGCGGTTCTCTTCGGCGGCTTTGCCGCGCTTCTCTGCGCCTTTGGCGGCTGGACGGGCGCAAAGGCCCTGTTCAGCTTTGTCTTCAGCTGCCTGGCCGTCTGGAAGCTGCTCGTGCCGCTGTGTCTCGCGGGGTGGAACGCCGCCGCCACGTCCTTTGTGGTCGTCGCGCTCCTGACGGCCGTCATCATGTATCTCGTCGCCGGCTGGACGCGCACGGGGCTGGCCGCGCTCCTGGGCGCGCTGCTGGGGGTCGGGGCCTCGCTCGTTCTTGCGGGACTCGTCACGTCGCTCATGCACGTCAACGGCGCGACGCTGCCGTTCGTCCAGACGCTGCTCTATTCGGGTTACACGGATCTCGACCTGGCGGACGTCTTTGTCGGCGCGGTGATCCTCGCCTCGTCGGGCGCGGTAATGGACTTGGCGATGGACATTGCCGCCGGACTCGCCGAACTCGCGCGCCACCGCCCGGACCTGCCGTGCGGCGAGCTGTTCCGCAGTGGCGTGCGCATCGGCCGCAGCGTGGTCGGGACGATGACGACGACGCTTTTGCTCGCCTATTCGGGCGGCTATCTTACGCTCCTCATGGTCTTCGCGGCGCAGGGGACGGATCCGATCGATTTCCTCAACTCGACGCTCGTCTCGGCGGAACTCGTCAAGACGCTCGTCGGCAGTTTCGGCTTGGTGCTCGTCGCGCCCTTCACGGCGCTCGTCGGGGCGTTTGTCTTCTCCCGTCATGCGGCACGTCTCGGTTCACGGAATTGACGCGGAGGTCGCGGAGACCTTGTCGGCGCGTCTGCGCGGGCTCATCGGGCGGCGAGGCCTGCCGCCGGGGCGCGGACTGCTCATTCCGCGCTGCAACGCGATCCACACGCTCTTCATGCGCTTTGCGATTGACGCGACGTTCCTGGATCGGCAGGGGCGTGTCGTGAAGGTCGTGCGCAACATTCGTCCGGGGCGTCTCTGGGTCTGGGGCGGCTGGCGCGCCGCGTGCGTGCTGGAAACGGCGGCGAACGCCTGGCGGCGCGACACCGCTTGCGGGGATTTGGGGGGATGTGGTATAATGCGCGGAGAATGAAAAAAGGCTTTACACTTGTCGAGCTTCTGATTGTCGTCGTCGTGCTTGTCACGCTGATGACGATGACATTCCGCCTATCGTCGATTGGCTCGAGCCAGACGGCCCGGACGACGACGGTCGCGCGGCTTCAGAAACTTGAAAACTGTCTTTCCGGCTACTATGCGGCGTTTGGTTCCTATCCGCCCGTCCGTTTGCAGGGCAGCCGAAACTATCAGCTCAAGGTCTCCGACCATGGCATCCAGAGCACGGATGAGGAAGAGGACTTGAAGTGGAACTGGTACAATCGCGATAGCCATGCGGTGAACAGTTCACAGGACGAGGCGGACGACTGGGAGAAGGTTCAGGCCGCCTGCCGCGCCCAGCCTGTGGCGTGCAAGTTCCCGTTTCCCCAAGACGGAAACTGGCGGCAGTGGGCGCAGGCGACGTCTGACTTGCTTGTCCAAGAGGCGAATGCCGGTAATTTCAGCGACAGCCAGAAAAGAAGGCTTGGCGCGGGATTTGGCATTGAAATGGCGGGATTGAGCGCTTACAACAACGAGAGCGAGTGGCGCGAAGTGCAGATTTTCCAGTTCGGTCTCATGAGCTTTCTCTTGCCGCGCTATCTTCTGATGATGGATTCGGAATCGTCCCTCTTCCGTGATCACGAGCAGTGGCTGGACAACAACGTCCTGCCGTGTGATCCCTTGACGGGTCGGCGGTTCGCGAACTGGCAGAGCGTTCAGAACTACGCCAACAGCGACAGGCCGTCCGATCTAGCCCATGTGGCGAACATCCCGTCCCAATCCGTCTGCGCGCGGTGGTTGCCGAACCTCGAGGGCGTTTGCCGGTATGGACACCCGACGACGTTCTTTGGGGTTGACATTCGTGACCCGGAGTCGCAGAACGCGGGCGGGCCAACGGTCTCGACCGGGACGGAGATCTTCTCGCCTGGCGGCTATGCCAACGACTCGACGTCGGGCCAGTACATTTTGGACGGCGTGACGGTCGTCGATGGCTGGGGGCATGACTTCTACTATTATTCGCCGGCGCCCTATCAGACATATGTGCTATGGTCGGCCGGCCCGAACGGAAAGACATTCCCGCCGTGGGTTTCGCGCGAGTCGCTGGACGCCAACGCTGCCGCTGCGGCGGCCTACTGGACCGAAGACGATGTCGTGAACATGAGTCATTGAGAAATAATCGAATGGGCGAATGTTTGAACAATCGAATGGGTAAGAAGTAATCGAATGTTGGGATGACGGGAATCGCCGAATTTGTGAAAACGAGATTTGACATGTTGAATGATTGAAGAGTGGAGGAATTGACAAGATGAAGAACGAAATTCAAAATGTGAATGCTCATTCGACCATTTCTCTTCGCCCGGCCTTCACCTTAATTGAGATGCTGGTCGTTGTCGGCATCATCGCGGTGCTGGTCGGCGCGTCGATTGGCGGCTTTGCGAAGATGACGAAGTCCGCCGAAAAGGCCAAGGCGCAGGAACTCGTCTCGAATGTCGCGACGGCGCTCACCGCGCTCTTCCAACAGGAGGGCGCGTGGCCGCGCCGTCTTGCGCGCAACGGCTCGTCGGATGGCGAACTGAACGCCGAGACGGCCTACGCGCTCGTCGCGGGCACGACGAAGTACCTGTCGCTCACGGTCGAGAACGGCAAACTCGCCGGACTTGACCGTTTTGGCGTCGTCACGCCGTGGGCGACGGCGGCGATCAAGCGCAAGGGAACGGCCGCGTCGCTTTCCGACCGAGTGTTTGGCTCGACGACCGTCAAGGATCATATCCTCCATTATGCGCTTGACTTGGACGGCGACGGCATCATCAAAGGCGCGAACGTGGGCGGCGAAGCCGTGGACATTCGGGCGACGGCGGCGGTCTGGTGCATCGGCAAGTCGGGCGGCAACAAGGGCCAGCCCTGGCCGTATTCGAAGGGCCGCCGGGCGGATGACGTCTATTCGTGGACTCTTGGGCAGACGCAGCAGGTAAAGTAATGAAAAGGGGTTTTACCATTGTCGAGCTTCTGATGGTCATCGGGATCATTGCGATCCTGATGGGCATCGTGACGACGGCTGCGTCCGAGTCGATGAAGGCATCGCGAAAGCGGCGTGCCGAGGCACTCGTCTCCCTCGTCCAGTCGGGCCTTGCCGCGTACTATGCGCAGAATGACGAGTGGCCGATTAGCTTCAAGGGAAAAGTGGGCAACCACAAGAAGGGGTCGGACGACGTCGATGAGAACCAGTACGACCTCACGGCGAGCGAAGTGCGCGAGTGCGTGCGGAAGATCGTCGAATCGACGAAGCAGGGCAATCCGCTTATCGATGTTTCGGGCTTGTGGGTCTCGCGGTCGGACGGCGATGCGTCCAGCGGGCGCGGCCACGGCATGGACTTCATGAGTGCCATTCGGGGGACGCGGCAGTCGTCGAAGAAGATGAAGCTCGCGGAGATGTATTTCGGCTATCCGAACGAGTCAAATGGCGCGTTCGTGCGCTTTGGCATGGGCTACTCGATCGCCACCGACCAGCTGCGCGTCGGCTGGCGCGATGACTACAGGGGGAATAACTAAGGCCATGAAAAAGGCGTTCACACTGATCGAGCTGCTTGTCGTGATCGGCATTATGGGCTTTCTCGGCACCGTGTCGGTCGGCGGCTATCGGGCGATGCAGCGCGGCATGGCCGAGCGTGGCGTTTTGGACAATGTCAACGCGCTTGTGCGCGCGACCTACCAGCGCGCACAGATCGACCGGCAGCCGACGGCCATCTACTTTTGGAACGAGACGCTGCGCGCGGCCGATGACGACCGCACCGAGATTGTCGTCGGCAAGGCGGTCGCGATTCGTCGCCAGGGGCGCATCACGCGGGCGGACGGGCAGTACCTCTACGACGAGTTCGCCGACCTCAATCTCTCGTATCAGACGGACGACGCGACGTCTGGCGGTGCTTCGTCCGGCGGCGACAGCCGGAAGAATACGCGCTACCTCTATCCGATTGACCGGCTGTCCGACATTGAGGACACGACGCAGTTGAAGCGCTCGATCATTGACGAGAAGGTCGTCGGCAAGGAACTCACGCCGCTCTACCTGTCGGGCGAGAACGGGGTGCTCACGGCGACGGACGTCAATGGCACGAGGTTGTCCGACGTGCCGTCGGGTGAGACGCAGGGCGCGCTCAAGACGTATGCGTTCAAGGTCGAGGACGCGGGGGGCGTGACCTGGCAGGCGGGCATGGCCTACGGCTTCGAGTTCGCGCGCCTGGAATTGCCGCACGGCTACATTTTCGGCTCGTCCTATGCGACGGACGTGACAGACCCGATTCGCCCGGCGGGGACAATGACGTTCAATGTTGGCCTGAACCAGGGCAACGGCATTTCAGGCTCGTCCGGGCTGGGTGCGCGCAAGGCGATAACCGTCTATTCGCTCCGTCCCGATTCGAGTGGCAATCTGGCCGCGCGGTCGGTTGGACAGAGTTCAGACCCGACGAAGGACTTGAACTGACATGAGAAAGGCATTTACGCTCATTGAGGTGAACCTCGCCATGCTGATCATGGCGGGCGGCATCCTCTCGGTCGTCGGGCTTTACGCCCTTGGGTTTCGCGAGAACCGGCAGAGCCGCGAGGACGTTTCCGCGACGGCGTTGGCCGACAGCGTGATGAGTCCGCTCGTGATGGCGCTCTCGGCGACGAACGTGACGTGGTCGAGCTTTCGCAACTTGGGCAACTATCCGGGCAAGGACGGCTGGAAGGGCTACTTCAACTCGGACGGCATCGTGACGTCCGATCCGCAGGCGAAGGCGGCGGCCGCGTTCACGTCGGTGCTGGGCGCGTTGAGCTTCGACGGCAGTTATGACGGCGACCGGAGCTTTCCGTCGTCGGCGTTGTCCGGTTCGGGAATGAGCTGCGGCCTTGTCATTCTGCACGAGACGGATTCGGCGGTTGTCCAGATTGCCTTCCGTGCGGTCAAGTCCGACATGTTTGGGCAGCTCATGGGCATGCCGCTCTTCTACACCGAAGTCAGGTTCCAGGGGGTCTCGGACAAATGAGAAAGGGCTTTACGATCATCGAGCTGCTGGTCGCGTCCATGCTCTTGGGCATGCTCGTCACGATTCTGACCATGATCTTCAACCAGTCGTCCATCGCGTGGCGCATCGGCGTCGCGGGCGTCTCCGACATGGACGACGTGCGCGACAACATGGCGGAGCTGCGCGAGGAGGCCGACAACGCCTTTGCCTACGGCAACGAGATTTATCGTACGGTCGGCCTCTGGGACGAGAATGGCGACCTGCGCGACCGCGCCTGCGATGCGCCCGGCTCCCAGGTGAAGTCCGAGGAGGGCGGCAAGTACCGGGCGCTGATCTTGCGGTCGAAGTTGAACGCGGCGAACCTGAAGCCGAGCGACTTGCGTCTCATCAACGTCGGCAACGCGCAGGCGCCGGGGCGCGTCCAGAACTACACGGTCAACGTGATGAGCGGCGGGCCGAAGGGCAATGTTGACGACTGGCAGGCGATATGGAGTTTTCCCGATGATCCGAATGAATGGTAGACGAAGGGGTTTCACGCTTGTGGAATTGCTGGTGGTGGTCGGCATGATCGCCGTTCTCATGGGCGCGATGACGACGTCGGCCCGTTCCGCGCGTCACCGTGCGCGCGTCCAGAAGGCAACGAGCGACGTGAAGGTGATTTCGCAGGCGATTCTCGCCTACGAGAACTACGGCCGTGGCGAAACCTATGAGCTGCCGACGCTGAACCGCGTCGAGGCCGGCAAGGACACGCTGGGCTTCCTCTTGGGCGACGGCAGCGGGCCGCAGAGCGGCGGACAGATGCCTGTTCTCCTGCAGGCGGCGCTCTCGTCGGGCGGCAAGATCCTTGACCCGTGGGGGCGTCCGTACTACGTCACGATCCAGCGCAATAACGTTTCACTGAAGGTGAAGACGGCGACGGGTGCGCTCAACACCGGCTACTATTTGCCGAACTTCTATCGTCTTTCGGAGGATGAGCGATGAAACGCGGCTCGGCCCTTCTCATTGTCCTCGGCATGATTGCCTTCATGGTGATCTCGGCCGTCGCCTTTTCGGCGTACATGCGCGCGTCGCGCCTGCCGTCGAGCTACTTGCGCCGCACGTCGTCGTCGCGTCACCTGGTCAAGGCCGCGCTCGCCGAGGCGATTGACCAGATCGACATCGCCGTCGGCAACGACCCGTTCCCCGGCATGGGCGATAACGGGACGTCCTACGCCTTTCCGCGCGCCGACACGGAGAACGAGAGCGCCTATCTGGCGAAGCGCAACTATTGGCGCAACCACTGCTTCATCGGTACGAACCGGCTGGTCGCGGCGGACGAGACGGTCTCGACCCTGACGCTGGAGGCCTTGGCCTACTTGCCGCCGGCGCTCATCAACGAGGCGCGCTACTACTCGCGGCACAGCGCGGCCGCGCGTTGGCAGACGATGGGCTTTGACGCGGGGCGCTTTGCGTTCTTCGCCGTGGATGTCTCGGATCACCTCGACGTCAACCGCGTCGCGGCGAACGTCGGGCGCTGCTCCGCCGACAACGGGCGCGTCTCGCTCGCCTATGTCTTTGAGAACGCCGCGCACACGAGTTATACGGTGCAGCCCTCGGCGTGGGACACCTTCATGGACAATTTCGTCGATGCCGCCGACGCCTACCGCCATGGCGGACACCTGTTGCCGAATCGCGCGAAGCTGCCGCTCATCTCGCTCGCCGACCTCAATCTGGCGATCGGCTACGGCGGCAGCAGCTCCTATGGTTGCCCGCCGCAGGTCGTCAGTCCCTTCTGCCGCTTCGTCGGCTCGCGGGGCGGCCAGGACTTCGTGACGAGCAACACGGGCGCTGACAGCGAACTGATGCGCAACATGGCGTTCGTGACCGACAGCTATTTCCCGTCTGCGCCCGGCAGCGGCGATGATGCCGACTATGACTTGAACGACGTCGACAAGCAGCCGTTCCGCGCGTCCGACCTTCGGCTGACCACGCGCTCGATGGCGACGGCGCTGACGTATTCGTCAGATGGCGTGACGCGGCTTCTCGAATCTGTCTGCGGTCTCGGCCTCTGTGCGCTTTGGGACTATCTGGACGAAGACAGCGTGCCGCTTTCGCTGGCAATTCCGACGACAGAGCGTGTGCCGATGTTTGCGGCGATTCAGCCGCAGCTCGGCTCTTCGCAGTTGAAGGTGTCGGAAGGCAAGGGCACCGTCGAGCCGACGAATCCGAACCTGCCGGAGGAGGCACTGGAGCGGACGGTTCGGCGGACGGACGTCTATCGCATCGACCCGACGATGTTCACGTCGGGGCTTATGGGCGGAAAGGTCGATACGCTCGTCACGTTCCCCTTCCGCCGCGACGACGAGGTGAATGGCACGTTCAAGGTCGGTGGACGACTGGCGCTGTTCTTCTCGGATACGGCAATGAAGTTCCACACCGGCAACGCTAACGACGCGTTGCATCTGGGTGCGCGAAAGGATCTGTCCGAGGCGACGGTTCAGGATGGAGTCTTCTATGTGCCGCTTCAGGAGCAGACGCTCACGTTCACGGGCGTTGACAAGGAGGAGGACGCCGTCAAGCCGGTGTCGCTTGGTTTCGGCTCGTCGGCGAACAGGATCGCCAACTGGCTGAACGACAATCCGATGTTCAAGGTGACGCGCGAGTGGAAGCAGACGCGCACGAAGAACGAGGCGACGGGGGCACTTGGCCCTTGGCTGCCGGAAGAGCCGGACGCTTCGGCTGTCCTGGCCGATCCGACGGAGTGCTCCGTTCCGCCGCTGAAGGCGAACGGCGGGGTCGATACCGACTATTCGGTTGCGGCCAACTTTCGGGCATTGGTCGAGCAGGGCGGCGGCAAGTCCGTGCGTCTGCAGATGTGCGTGTGGCTCTATGCGAAGGACGCGAACGGAAAGTACGTCGATCTCGTCCCGGCTTGCATGAAGGATGATGACGACCTCAATTCCTGCATGAACGTCCAGACGATGGGTCCAGATGGCAACACGATTGGCGGAACGCCGTATCCGCTTCTGCGCTTTGGCGGGATGACGTTCGATTACAAGCCGACGGAAGTCGCGCAGAACGTGACGGGAAACGACTTCGGCTTTGCGACGTCGGCGATCATGTGCGCTGACCCGCGCTGGAATTGGGCGCCGGAGCACTGGTTCGTGATGCCGGGCGGCATTTCCGCGCAGGGCTGGCTCGACAACTGCCAGCGCGGAAACGACGGGCGGGATCGCGACATCTTCATGGCGACGAGTGACGCCGGGTATCTCCAGTCGGTCTACGAGTTGGCGTTTCTGCCACGCCTGACGGATCTCAAGAGTTCGGGCGGCAACAAGATTCGCGGCGACATGACGGCGCCCGAAAACGGCGCGACGGACTTCGCGGCGAACTTTTCCGACACGCCGAACAACGGCTTTGCCTGGCGCACCTATCGGCCGTTTGCCCTTTCGGGCGTGGCGCGCGATGACTTTGACGGCGTCGGCTTCACGAGCGACGGTACGGGCTTTCGCGTGAATCCGTATGCCGATTCGGATGCGCCCGTTCTGGCGGCGCTAGCCAACACGCCCTACAACTGGATGGTCGCCTCGACAAACACGACGGGCCCGAACGCGATTCAGGAGTCCGAACGGAAAGCCGAGACGTTCAACAGGCAGTATTGCTTCAACGAGCTTGGCGACACGTCGTCGAGATTCACGTGGGACGACCTCAAGAGCATTGCCGCGAAGATCCGCACGGCTGTGCGCGGCCGTGCGGACGGAGACTGGAAGGCGGCGTTTGACAACCTGGACTGGGCGGGGCTGAACAGCGCGGACGAATTGGCGGGCGCGACGCTGTCGGGTGAGACATGCGATCTGACGGATGCCGACCGCAAGTTCCTCTACGGGTTCTGGCGGGATTCGTTTGCGGCGAAGCAGCAGCTCTTCCTTGTCTTTGTCCGTGCCGAGCCGATGATGATGGGCGGCGGCGCGATTGGGCAGACGCCGCCGCAGCTGGGCGCGCGCGCGGTTGCGCTCGTGTGGCGCGATCCGACGAAGACGCAGACGGACGTCGGCGCCGGCCAGCCGCGCCCCCACCGCACGCGCGTTCTGTTCTATCGACAGTTTGATTGAGAGGTTTGGAAGGTTTGGGGGGTTGGAAGGTTGGAGGTTTTGCGTGGCGACGATTAAGCGCTTCGAAGAGATTCGGGCTTGGCAGGAGGCGCGTGAGTTGTCGTGCCTTTGGATTGCAAAAGGCAGTGCGGCAGAGGTTCAATCGCAGCTTTATGTCTCAAAAGATGTTGGCTACATTTCAGACTCTGATTTTGAACAGATCTATTCGAAGGCTGAAGGCCGCATTGTTTTGATTGATCGTTTTATCCAGTCCTTGCGCACATCGCCAATTACAGGCGAGCGCTACAAATAAACTCAAATGCAAGTTCCTATGATTAACTACCAGACCCCCATGCCCCCCAAAGCCATCCAAACGCCCAAACCATCCAAACGCCCAAGCTTCCCAACCCTCTCACCAGCCTTCACCCTCGTTGAACTGCTTGTCGTCATTGCCATCATCGGCGTCTTGGCGGGGGTGTTGCTGGCGACGTTCTCCGGCGGCTCGGAGTCGGCGCGCGCCGCGCGCTGTCTCTCGAACATGAAGAACCTGGCCAACGCCTGTCAGGTCTATGGCATGAAGGACTACCACTATCCGCTGGCCGGCTCGCGCGAATACGTGAAGCCCGACCAGTCAGAGGGCAAGCGGCAGACGAAAATGGTCTACACCGAGCGTCCTGGCTGGATCAGCTGGGACTCGCGCAATGGCTATCCCAACGGCTCGTCGTCGGCGCATCGTGCCAATCCGAGCGTCAGCCTGTATTCGACGGACGACGAGGAGTCGATTTTTGCGCTCACGAACGGCTGTCTCTGGGGCTATGTCGCGCATAACCGCGAGACGTACGTGTGCCCCAGCCATGCCAAGAAGATGGGCACGCGCGGGCGGAAGCCGGTCTGGAGCTATCTGATGAACGGGTTCTTTGGCTGGGACGAGAACAAGGGGTCGCGCGCGTATGTGGTCTCGACCAGTTCGCAGGGGCAGTGGTTCAATGGCTTTGAGCGCGCTGACCGCCGTCTGCTGTTCGCGGAAGTCCCGTTCATGGGCTACAGCGCGTGGCAGCCTGCGGGATCGGCTGGCACAGAGGAGACGGATGCCGTTCTCCAGTACGCGACGTCCGACCTCACGGGCGGTGACGTGCCGCGCTCGCCCGGCAACGAGACGATTGGCGCGAACCATGTCCAGGGCAAGAATCTCTTTGCCCACGTGGCCTTTGCCGATGGACACGTCGAGAAGTTGCGCATTCCGTTTTCGGGCACGATCAAGCATCCGCAAGTTGACGAGGGGCAGCTCCTGTCGCTGACGTCGTGGCTGTGCGCGGGCAAGGACATCTCCTTCGACGGCAAGCAGTATCGACGGATGACGCACTAATTGAAGCAGGACGTGCCATTGGGCTCGGCAGAAATTTTTTTGTGCGCTTGACACCCAAATGGGTAATATGGTATAGTTCGCGATGCTGGGCTGGGTAGACACCCGAATGGGTGACGCGCGGGCGGCAAAAGACGGAATGATTTCGCTAACCAGACAACAAAGGAAACACGCATGAAGAAACTCATGATACTAATGGCAGCGGTCGCGACGAGCGTTCTCGCCTTTGGCGAGGAGGCGGCGGATTCGCTGACGCGGGTGTTCGATGCCAAGACGGCGAACAACCTCGACGGCTGGTCGATTCCGAATGGGGAGGGGAAGGCGAAGTTGAACGAAACGGAAGGGGTTCTGACTCTCGCGACGGGCGGTGAGGCGGCGACCTGGTTGGCGCGGCCTGATTCCAAGGATCCGTATATGATGGGCGATGGCAAGAACCTCTACTTTGACGTCTCGCTCAATATGCTCGGTCAGGCGCTGGACGAGGTGCCGACGCTTCCGGACGGCACGAAGCTGGCGCTCTTCCTGCTGGATACGACGGACATGGACGGCGCGCCGACGGGGACGAACCTCTATGCGCTGGCGAAGCATCCGGTGAACAGAGAGAAAGTCCTCGTGAAGTTGGGGGCGAATCTCGAGACGTTGCTGCAGACTGACACCGCGACGCGCCTGACGGTTCAGACCTACAAGAACGTGTTCAAGGTGAGTGGCAGCGGGGCGAACAGCGCGTTTGTGGTCTATCAGAACGGCGGGCAGACGGCGGGAACAACGATGTCGCCGGTTTCCCTGGATTGCTATTATATGTTCAAGGAGGACGGCACGGTCAATTGGGCGCAGACATCATCGGTTGACGGGAACTACCTGAGCGACGGTGTGCTCGAGTCTACGGTGAGCGGCAAGAGGACTTGCCTGTTGCTCAGCATGGAGGCTGGTGTCGGCGGGCAGTCGTTCACGGGGCTTGGCTTCGCGGGCAACGCGCAGATTAAGAAGGTCGAAATCAATGACAGTGGCTTTGACTTCATCGCGCCCGATGTGAAGACGACGACGATGACGCTTAATAATGTTTCCGTCGCGGTTGTTCCGGAGAGCGCCTACAAAGCGGAGACGGGCGCGCTTTCTGCCGATTGCACGATTACGGTGACGCCGAATTCGGGCTTTGAGGTGCTGACCTACACGCCGACCAAGTCCGAGTATCTGAAGCAGACGGCGGCGTGGACATTTGAGTATACGTATGCGGAAGGAAACGATGTTTCCTTCACGGCTGCTGCGGCCTGTGCGAAGGTGAATGACACGGCGTATGCGACGCTGAGCGAGGCTCTTAAGGCCTTGGAGGAAAATAGCGGAACGCTGAAGTTGAGCCGCAATATCGGGGCTGACGATTTGAGTGATGGATTCTTGTCATTAAGCGGTGAGGTTACCCTTGATTTGGCGGGCAAGACGATTTCTGCGCCGGCTTTGTCCGACGGGTTGGGAACCGTTACTTGCTCGGACGGTACGTTGTTGATTATTGATTCGAGTGACACTGCCAGCGGATGCATTGAATCGCTTGGATCGGATGGTGTCGCGGTCTGTTCCGCTGAAAACTCAGTCATTTCCATTCAGGCGGGTACGTTTGTGGGTGAGATCAGCGACCCGATTCTTACGGGGGGGGGCCCTCCGAGTATCGCCATCACGGGTGGCACGTTCTCTGTCAATCCGTCGATCTGGGTTTCGGAGGGCTATACTGTCACGAAGGGTTCTGACGAGACGTGGATGGTTGCGAAGAGCGGCGCGCCTGTGGGTCCGACGATTGATCTGATTACGCCGAGCACATCGTCGACGAATGTTTACGAGTCGGCGGCGGCGGCGACGAATGCGGCTGAAGCGATTAATAGAGATCTGGAGGCCTACATTCAGGCTCCAGAGGACGTGACAGACGACGGTGCGAAAAAGGCGTATGCGGCACTTTTCGTGGCGCAGGTTGTCGATGGTACGAAGGTCGTTGTTGTCTTGACGGATGAGGCGGCGGCGGATATTCTGGCGCAGGTCAACACCGCGACCACGACTATCAATCTCGCGGCGGTTGTGGCGGCGGAGTCGGATACGGTGTCGCGGGAAATCACGGTGACGCCGGGCCTCTACTACTCGGTTAAGGCGGACAGCACGCTCACGGGGAATCTGCCCGTTCGGAGTTGTGAATTGGCGACGGGTTCGAAGTTGTCGATTTCGTTGCCGAAGTTCACGGGCGCGGGCTTCTACCAGATTCAGGCGACGGTTGCGCCGGTTACAGAGATGCCAGTCGGCGAATAATGTACGCGAGGCGGCTGAAAGGCCAACAACCGAGGGCTGGGGCTTACGCTCCAGCCCTCGGCGTTTTGTCCTCTGTCCTCCGATAAATTGTGATGAACTCCCTAAAAGATGACCTCTGGTTTGCGACGCATCGTCTCCGAGAGGCAATCGAATATTTTGTAGCGCACGGCTTTACACATGTCTTCATTGACGAGGTTCACCATTTGGGAAAGGACTGGTCTTTGCTCATCAAGAATGTCTTTGACCAGTTTCCGTCGTTGTTCCTCATCTACAGCGGTTCGTCTTTGCTCCAGATTGAGAACGCGCGGGGGCTTGCTGGTGCTTGTTCCGCCGAAAGGCGAGACATTCTTTTCAATCAGATCCGTGTGCGCCACGCGGCAGTCTTTTCGGGGATCGGCGATTTCCTGGTGGAGGGGCGATGGCATTTCGAGATCGGCGGCGCGGGTAGGGGCTTTGAGCGGTCTCTCTTGTCCCTGCGCGGTGGTTTTTGGTATAATCCGTTGGAAAATAAACTAGGTGGATTGTGCCCTCGCGTCGCGAGCGGCATTCTTCGCCTTGTCAGACGGAGATTTTGTAAAAAGGGCAGAGACATGAGCTTCATTCGGAAATTCGCGTCTGCGCGAATCGTCAAGTTGGCCGCCGTGTTCGGCGGGGGGTGGCGCTTTTGGTCGGCGTCCGCGCTCGCCGCGTCGGTGGTCGTCGCCACCGCCGTCATTTACCGCGTGTCTTTTTCCGAGGGCGAGGCGGGGAGTTATCCGTACTACAAGTTGATTCAAAGCGCGACAGACGCGGCCGATCGTCTGTTGCTCATGAACCGTATCGGGACGTCCGTCCAAAGTCCCGTCGACTACGACAACTACACGGGTAGCACGACAGGTTCCAAGACGACGCGCAACTGGTGGGAAGTCCTCGACGAGTCTAAAAGCACGTTGACGACGGCCAATCTGGCCGACGGCAGCCAGATTCGTCTGCATGCCAAGGGCGCGGACGGCGCCATCCTGTGGGACATCTCTTACTGTCGCATCGGCAACGTGAACCCCAAGACGACGTCTGGCACTCTCGAATCCGACCAAAATGCTCTGCCGTGGAGCAATACGGGGTATAGCTTCAAAAACCGATTGGTGGCAGCCAACCAGACCACGGCCGGTACGCTCGTAATGCAGAACACGCCAGAGGCGCGTCTCGTTTCGTCCTGCTACGCCGACGGCATCGGCACGGTCTATTTCGATGCGGTGAACGGCTTTACGGGCTACAAGAACGGGCGGCTTGTCGTTGAGGTCGCCTATGGCGTCTTCAAGACGAACGAAACGGGTGCGGTCATCTCGACGAACATTCCGGACGACCTTGAACTTGAGAAGGACGCGGAGGGCAATGACATCCCTGGCCGCTACGTGGCGCCGGACGCGGCGCACTGCGACGAAGTCCGCGTCGTCTCGGCAGCGGGCGGCACGGTCGAGGCGTTGGAGACGAATGTCTATGGGCGTTGCGCGTGGGTTGCGGTCAACCTGACGGGCCATGTCTTCGGCAACGAGGAGGGGCCGCTCGCGACGAACGACGTCTTGCGCCTGGAACTGCCACGGTCGGGCGCAGCCGGCTCGTTCGACAACTTCTACCGTGTTTGGGCGCCTGTGCAGGATCCGGCGGTCAATCCCGCGCTCGCGGCGCATTGTCGTGGTCCGATGCGTCTGCGGATTCGCCGCTTGGACAATCCGGGCGGCAGCGAAGGCACGTATGGCATTGACCTGGACGGCGGCAACTTGGGCGATGCGTCGAAGAACGGCCTCATCATTTTGGACAACATCATCGTCTCGTATCCGGCCATGCAGGCGACGGCCGAGCCGCGCGGCGTTTACGTGTCGGGGGGCAGCCGCCGCAACGTGATCGGCTGGACGGGGGCCTTGTCGGCGACGTATCCCGCCGTTGGCGCGACGGGACTCACGGCCGAGGCCGGCTTCAATCTCGCGACGAACGCGCCGCCCGACAGTTCCGTGACGAGTGCCTGGATTGACGGCGTGCGGGCGACGATGAACTATCGCTGGCGGTATTTGGGCGTGACGAACGACTGGGAGAGCCTCGCGCTGTCGGTCGTGGACGGCGCACTTGTCTCAACAGTCCCGGTCACTCTGCCGGATGTGCCGGGGGACATTGAGTTCTACTATGCCACGGAGTTGGACGCGCCGTACTACGGCTATGTGGACTATTCGGGCAAGAACGTCGGGACGCCGGGCTACAGCGAGCGCGTCACGCGCGTCGAGACGCGGCTCGATCCGGCGGCGATCGGCGTCGAGGGGCTGCCCTCGACGGGGACGGACTTCTTCTTCCGCCTGCGCGAAGGCAAGAGTGACCAGCTGGAGTTCCGTCTGCAGATTCACCGCGTCGGCGGCGCGGTCACGAACGAGTTGCCGTTCCATCTAGTCTCCGACACGATGTGGAAAGCGTTCCTCCGCACGACGACGAACGAGACGAGCGTGACGGCCTTTCCTGCGGGCGATTACAAGTTCCGCATCGTCGGCGTCAATCCCGCCGTCACGTTCGGCGGCAACGCGGTCACGTCGCTGCCGTGGTCGGGCAAGCGTCTCTACCGAAGCGATGATTCAACCGCCGGCTGGACGCCGATCACGGTCGATACCGTCACGGGCGCCTTCCTCTTCCTCCTGAACGAGGACGTCGCGTTTCCGGACGAGATGACGTACACGGTCGTCCACGCCGACTACCAGGACTTCAACGCCTGGTCGGACGCGGTGAGCGGCGCGACGCCGCCGACCTACGTCGGCGCGTATTCCGAGACGCGGGGGCGGCAGAGCGGCAGTTCGCCCGACACGCGCGAGTACGCGAGCGAGCTGTCGCGCTGGTCGGCGACGGCGGTCGCCAATGCGCTGTACTGGACGGAGGGCTTTGCGGGCACGAAGCCGTGGACGCCTGAGCGGGGCTGGGGCGACTACGCGGCCTACGAGTCGTTCGCGCGCTGCCTGACCCCCAAGGGCTGGCTGGCCCAGAACGCGCAGTGGGTCTGCGCCCAGTGGCGCGAATCGGCCGAGGGCGGCAACATGGCCCTCCAGCTGGGGGGTGCGGGATCTGGTTCGCTGTCCTTCACGAACACGAAGGAAGAGCCGCATGGCGTCGATGCGTTCACCTTGAAGGCACGTGTCGCGCAGGGCGCGAAGTTCGAGGACTTCGCCTACTACCTCGGCGAGCCGCTTGAATCGATGCAGAACTACGTCTTCACGACGCGCGCGGTGATGGGCACAGCCGCCGCCTCGACGGCGTTTGACGGCAATGGCTCGGTTTCGCTCGTCGGCTATTACCAGCCGAGCGAAGGCTGCTACGAGCTGCGCGCCGAGCGCATCGCGAGCAACACGATTCGGCTCAGCCTCTACAAGTGGGCGTATGACGCGGACGAGGATACGGTGCTGCCGCATCTCGTCGGGCGGCACGTCACGACGCGCGCCTATACGACGCAGACCTATTTGCGCTGCAGCAACAACGGTCTCACGACGGGTGAGCAGAACTCGGGGTCGTATGGCGAGCTCTTCATCCGTTGCCGCACGCTGGACGACGGCAGTACGGTCGTTGACGCCGGCGTCATGAACGCGGACCGGAAGCTGGCCGACCTGACGAACAACACGTCGCATGACGTCCTCTCGTACACGGACACGTCGGACGACGCCCTTTCCTTCGGCACGTTCGGGTTCGGTTCGCTCAACTGCCCGGCGCAGATCGTCAAGGCCCAGCGCTACGTGAACGGCACGGCGGGAACGTTCCCGCACGGCACGACCAAGGCCAAGGACGCCGAGGGGGCGGATGTTCCGACCATGACCTGCGCGAGCGGGAACGTCAGTTATCCGGGAACGGCGGAGGACTTGTTCTATACGTCGCAGAATCCGTTGAAGTACCAGAACTGGGTCTTTAAGTCGAATCGCTTTGTGGCGCAGCAGGTCGGAACCCTGCGTGGCGCCGTCGCCGTGCCGCCGAAAGGGCAGCTGGAGCTGTTCGTGACGGAGGACGGCACGGAGCGGTCGGTTGGGATAGTGGACGTCACGGGCTTCTCCTACGACACGAACTGCACGTTCACGGTGCGCAACTCGGCGGATTCGCTGCTGCGGGTCGCGACGGGCAAGCGGTCGGGCGACATCGTCGTCGATGACATCTCGTTTACGCAGTGGTGCGCGGCGAGCTATTCCGACAGCGACAACGCGGACTTCTTCGACGAGATTCCGTCGCAGGGCTGCCCCAACGTCTTCGTCTACCTGAACGGCTGGGTGGACGTGGTGACGGTCGGCACGAACGAGGTGCATTCGATTCGGCTGGAGCCGGCGCGTGTGCGGACGGGGGAGGTTGCGTCGATTCGCGCGCCGCTGATGGACGGCTACGACGGGCGCGGCATCGGTCTCGGCATGTTGAGCTACACGTACCGCAACGCCGACTCGAACTGCATTATCCGTGTGCAGTGCCGCGAGATCGCCGGAAGTTCGTATTTGCGCGGCTACACGTCTGCCGTCGAAGGCTGGACGGACGTCGCGACGAATGACTTCTCGCTCCTGACGGCCGAAGAGCGTGCGTCCGGCACGATCTCGACGTACATCGGCGAGCATGGACTCAAGGGCGCGATGCGTCTCGTGATCGACAGCCGGGTTGTCCAGGACGCGCAGGACGAGACGAAGAATCCGGGCAAGGATCCGTCCTACGGCGCGATCGAGATCACGAGTTTCATGAGCCGCGACGAGCCGCAGATTGACGACCGCTGCTGGTGGGGCTGGAACCTGCGCACGACGGATGCGCTCACGGAGCGGTCGCTTGAGGACAGTCTCGCGACGGACGTCGGCCTCGCGCTGGCGCTCAACAGCTCGGTGACGGAAGACGTCGAGACGGCGTTCGCCGACCTCTACCCGCAGAAGCTGCCGTTCGTGCAGACACCGACGTTCGCGACCAATCTCGTCGGCGAGATCAGCTTCCGCGCGCGGCGGCTGCCAGGCACGGAAGGGGCGACCGAAGTCGCGATTCTCGGCGCGAAGGACGGCGGCGTCCTTTACGATGACCAGTGGACGTGGCTGGACACGATCGTCGTCTCGAACGATGCCTACTGCTCGTATTCGTACAAGACGAAAGACGGCGACGACTACGCGGCGTTCCGTCTGGCGGTCATCGGCGTCGCGGGGCTGGCGGAGGGAACGCCGAACTACGCGGACAAGATGAAGATCGACGCGCCGGTGCGCGTGCTGATCGACGAGGTGTCGGTCTCCGAGGCCGTGCGCGGCCAGCTCGCGTTCCGCGACGTGGCGGCGTTCCGCCATGATCTGGAGCTGAACACGCCGATTGCGAACGTGACGGACAAGTCGGAGCAGCCGCTCGTCCGCGAGGCGTGGGGCGTGCAGGGCGAGGTCTACATCGCGCAGATGGAAGACGAGATTGACGTCGACCGGGGCTTCGAGGTCACGCTTCACTGGTTCCGGGGCGAGGAGCCGTGGGGCTTCGTGAACTGGCAGACCAATGCGCGGGCGCAGGCGGCGACGCTGGCGCCGGCGCAGGGCACGTCGGCGTGGATCTACCGTTCGAGCTACGACACGTGCCCGGCGGCGGTCATGCTGCCGTCGGAGACGAACGAGGTCGTCCAGTACACGCTGGAGGTGCGCTACTGGCCGAAGAACGCCGACCATCCGAGCACGAACTTCCTCTCGGCGGCCGACTGGACGGCGCCGGCGTGGTATCGGCCGGTCGATCTCAACGCGGGGCGCGACTTCTCGGCGTACACGGTTCTCGACACGGTGGCGCCGGGATGGGCGTGGATCAACGAGATCAATGTCTTCGGCAGCTACAACACGCTTTGGGAGAACTCCGACGCCAACCGACAGTACGTCGAGATCGCGATGCCGCGCGAGGCTGACTTGACCGGGTGGACGCTTCGCTTCCTCGACGGTAATCCCCAGACGGGGCTGATCTACACGAACACCGTCGCGAAGTTCGGCTACAACCTCGGCATGGGGACGGTCGCCGCCACGAAGTCCCTGAACGCCGCGTCCAACTGCGTGTTCCTCGTCGTGGCGTGTCCGCAGGCGCTGACGGACAAGACGCTGGATGCGGCGGCGGGCGAGGTCGACGGCTACTGGAAGTTTGAGAAGACGGGGGCGCCGGCGTTCTCGGACGGCGGAGAAATCGACGTGCTCAACCCCATTGGCGTGCAGCTCGTGCGGCCGACGGGCATCGTCGAGCATGAGTTCCTGATGATCGGCACGAACTACTGGGAGGGCACGGCCATGGACTCTTTCGATCCGCAGGCCTATGTCGACTTCTTCAACGCGAGCGAGCGCGGCGGGCAGTTCTTCTTCGCGGGGCGCGAACATGGCGGCGATGCCCGGTCGTTCGGCGTGTTCCAGAACGCGGGCGCGACCTCGAACGACTGGAACTGCACGATGGCGCGGACGCCCGGACGCATTAACGAGGGACAGGAGATTGACCCAAACCATCCGACGCCGTTCGGCAGTTCGGTGCTGGTCTACTTGAACATCGGGGCGCACCTGTCGCAGACGATCGACGGCGTGACGTCGCGCGAGGGCAAGATCGCCGTCGTGCCAAAGGGCGACGCGAACGGGCTGGACGTCACGTACACGGCCGACCGCTGGTACGAGCTGGGCGCGGTGACGACGAATGGGGCGGCGCTGGCTTTCTCGCCGACAGGCGCGCGGACGTATCGCGTCAACGTGGCGAAGAACTGCTCGAACGACATCGTGACGGTCGAGGCGTCGGCGGCCATCGCGTCGGCACTTGCGGAGGGGCAGGGCCTCACGGCGGACAACCGCTATTGCGAGGCGATCATGGACTGGCTCGACAAGGGGAAAGACCTCCACGGCAACGCCTGGGTGGACGACGGCAGCGAGACGATCCATCTTGCGGAGTTCCAGTCCTACAACGGCACGTTCGTGACGAATCTGGACTTGACGGCCATGTACTGGCTCGACATTCCGCCGACGGAGGCGGGCTGGGTGCTGCGCGGCGGCGTGAGCGCGGCCCCGACGGGCGAGTTTGCCGATCCGAGCGACGCCGCCAAGACGAACGTGCGGATGAGCGTCTACCTCATGATCTCGAACACGTTCGAGGCCGTCGGTTGGGCGACGACCCAGCCGCACCGTCTGGCGCATGCGCCGTATGCGTTGCGCGGCCACGTGCCGGGTTCGAGTTCGCTGACCTACAGCCCCTCCGCCGCGACATGGAACAGCGTGACGTTCAAGGTCACGGGCTTCATGCGGAACGGCAACACGGTCTTTGGCGATCGCACGAATCACGTGCCGCTTCGGTGGTTCACCTTCAACGAGAACTCGTTCTATCCGCGCGGTCACGAGAAGGAGTTCCAGGCGACGATTGACGTGCGCTATCCGTACACGAAGGAGTCGCCGGCCATGGCCTATGGCGTTCGGGAATGGCTGCTCGCGCATCCGGGCGAGCCGTATCCGCTCTTCTTCTACTTCTGGTCGATCGACGAGCGGCTGCAGCCGGTCGCGGTCGAGGTTTTGAACCCCGTCTGCACCTACTGAACGTGTGCGGCAGAAGGGGTTGGAAGCCTTGCATTCGGACACAGGTTTTTGGTATTATTCGCTTTACAGGAACAGGGGGATGAATCTCCCGCATGACGAACAAGAGACTATGAATCGACAGACGAGCACGTTTCACGTGTCCTCCGCGCTGGTTGTAGCCAGCGTGTGTGCCTTTGTTTTCATAGGGTGCGAGAAGGTCGGGCCATCGCCCGAACCGCCGCGCGAGTCGCCGGCGTCGTACATGAACGACCCCCAGTTCCGCCAGTCGGTCGCCGATGCGCGGAAGGAACTGCAGGCGATCGCGGCGGAGCGAAAGCCGTTGGCCGACCGTATGCAGGAGCTTGCTCGCCAGTATGGCGAAGATGCTGGCAGACTCCAGAATGTGCCGGAGTGGGTCGCCCTCCACAAGAAGGTGGCGGCCCTGAACAAGCGGTATGAGGAGGCGCGCAAGCGTCAGCTGGCGACCGTCCACGACCGTCTTGCGCCGCAGAAGCCGCAGACAAACACGATTTCGAAATGAAGAAAGCGAACATCATGAAGAACATGAAGAACCTTGTTGGAATCCTGGCCTTTGCGTGGTGCGCGTGTGCGCTCCCCGGAGGTGCGCGTGCGGCGGGCGACATTACTGCCATCACGCCCGTGGACGAGTCGGGGCTCGCGCTCTCGGCTCCGGTTGCCTCGGCGGCGAGTCCGTTGCAGGCGGGCGCGACGGTGCGCTTTGCCGTGCGGCTGACCAAGCGGAATCCGACGGAGCCGAACTGGCGTCTGCACCACACGGGCGGGAATTCCGAGGTGTTCGACCTGACGTACAATCCGTTTCGGATCGGCGTTTACGTTTCGGGCGAGCTTCGGTACGCGGAGTACGACGGCGAGCTTCAGGGCGCGAATTACACGGACTTCTATTTCAAGTACGTCGTGAAGCCGGGTGACTTCGCGCTCCCGATTGTGCTGGCGGTTGGCGCGAACGGTTCGGTTCCCCGTCCGGCCAACGCGATGGGGCTGATTGACACGGTCTATCACATCGATCCGAAGGCCATCACGTACATTGAGGGCGTGACGAATCCGGCGTGGACGATTGACAATTCGGTCGAGGGCGGCGCGGCGGCGACGGCGACGGCCGTGCTGTCCTACAAGGCGACGGCTGACGTGTTGAATCCCGACTACGACCTGCGCGGGGCTGGATTCTATGTGAAGACGCTGGACTTTGACGAGGCTGAGGAGACGGACGCCTGGCGTGCGGTGCCGGCCGGCACAACGCGCACGGGGACGATTCACCTTGAGTCCGTGCCGACGAACACGGCGACGTTCTATGTCTGGTCGATGGACGAGAGCGTCGTGAAGGTTCAGGGTTCGGAGACGAAGGATATCCACGTCTCGACGCCGAGCGTAACGGAATCGCGCAGCGTGGCGGCCGTTACGCTTGTTGCGGGCCAGCAGGACTACACGTTCCGCTTCATGGGCGATGCGGACGCGGCGGGGCGGTCGACGACGCTTGTCTTGAGTGGCTTCGATGACTTCAACTACGATGCCGTTTCCAACGCACAGCGCACGGACTACCTGTCCGCAACGGTCAAGGTGACGACGGCGCCCGATCCGTATATGTCGTTGACGGATGCGTCGGGCAACAACAAGGTGACGGTTGAGGCGACGACGAATACCTCCCGCTACACCGAGATGCGTCTCACGTTCTCGAAGGCGTACACGGCGGGTCCCGTGACGGTTGCGCTCAAGCAGAAGATCGGCGATGACGACGTGTCGGCTGAGGCTGACTACATCACCGACCGCTATTTCGCCATCCTGCTCGACCCGGACGGCGATCCCCTGACCTCGACGAGCCTGCGTGAGCTGACCATGCCGGCGGGCGCGACGGAACTGCGGTTCTACGTCTTCGCGCTTGGTTCGGCGGCCTCTCTCAAGTCGCCGGGCCTCACGCTGGTTCCGGACGTGAGCGCGCAATCGTCCGAGATCCAGGACTTCTTCGCGGCGGGCGCGAGCCTCCAGAAGAACGGGCTTCTGAAGATTGTTGACCAGGCCCCGGCCGTCACGGCGACGGCGCCGACGAACGGCTTCAAGAACGACACGATCAATGTGGACGTCACGGTCGCCGACAACTGGCGCGACCTCACGGCGTTCAACACGAATGGCTACCGCGTGGCGATCAAGATGGGCGGGCAGACCGTGCTGGACACGAACGGTGTCCACTTCACCGAGGGCGAGGCGCAGTCGTTCGCCGTCAAGATTCCGCTGGAGGGACATCCGCTCAAGGGTGTCGTGCAGGTCTGGGACGCGACGCACGCCAATAACTATAGCCAGGCTGAATTCGAGATTGAGGTCGAGCCGGCCCTGTCGGCCTCGCCGGCGTTCTATCCGGACAGCGACCCGGCGTCGACGCCGTACCCGGACGGCTACTTCTTTGTGGAAGGTTCGAGTCCCTACTTCCGCGTCAGCCTGACGGCCGATGCCGCCGACGACATGTACGCCTTCCTCGTGCCGGTCAACGAGGCGGCCTCGAACTACGTGGCGTGCTCGGCCAGCTCGAACGGGTTGCTCATCGCTCGGGGCTCGCGGACGTCGAGCGCGGCGACGCTCACGTTCCTTGACGGCTATTCGAGCAAGGAGCCGATGCGTGCGCTCTTCCGCGTTGACCTGCGCAACCAGCCGCAGATTGATGCCGAGGGTTCGTCGAGCCTGGGCTCGGCCTATGAGCTCAAGACGATTGAACTGGCCTGCGTGAACGTCTCGCCGACGCTCGTCGCCGGGTCGATGGAAATGAACGCGACCCCGGTCAACAGCGGCGAAACCCTGATGAGCCGAGTCCCGGTCGGCGTCGAGGTGAAGTTCCGTGCCCGCGTGAGCGACCCGTCTCCGGTCGATCTCGCGGCGACGGGTGACCGGGCGATTGTCACGCGCTGGCAGATCACGGACGGCGCGACGGGCCGCCAGACGGTCTTCACGCGGTTTGCGACGAATGTGAATGGCTATGTGACATGCCCCTTCACCTTCGGCTATGAGGACACGACGCAGGAGATCAAGGTCTGGGCGCGCGACAAGGACGATCTCGTCGAGCACGGCGATCTCGACTGGGGCGACGTCGTCTACCAGTTCAAGGTCAACGTCGAAGAGTCGCCGCGCGTCATCCTCTCGCAGGATGCCGAAGGCAAGGTCACCGAGTTCGTCGTTGAGGAGAACGCGACGAAGTCCAAGGGCTTCTTCTACATCCAGCTTTCCGAGCCGCCGACTGGCTATTCCGAGTCGAGCCTGCCGATCTCGCGGAACAACCCGCTGGTCGTCGAGCTTCTGACCGAGGCGTGGGGCGGTGACGGCTTCATGGCGCTGGAGACGAATCGCGTCTACTTCACCAACGAGAGCAACGACCAGCGTCTGAAGAAGGTCTACTACGACATCAACAGCCTGGATGGCGGCGCGGACACGCTCTATCAGGTCACGGCGCGTGTCATCACGTCGACGAGCTCGAATGCCTACGACCAGGCTTGGAGTTCGTATTACACCGAGAGCAGCGTCGAGATTACGGTTCAGGACGTCGATCCGTCGATTGACCTCGTCAAGCGCACGAACGGCACGCTTGTCGAGCCGGAGGTCGGCACGAACATGTGGAGCGCGGGCGAGTCGGTGGCCTTGCACTGGAAGATTTCGGATGTCCTGCCGGACATCACGAACGGCGAGATGACGGTCTCCTGGTCGATTGACGCGGCGAGCGACTCGCCGACGCTCAATCCGCAGACAATCACGAATGGCTGGACGCGGACGACGGTCGGTCGCAAGACGTCGGTCGAGGGCGACTATGTCTTCAATGTGCCGAGCGTGACGCGCGGCACCGTCCGGATGACGGTCGGTGACGGCGTGGGATCGGCGGTGCGCGAGTGGTACTTCGAGGTCGAGCAGACGAAGGATCTCAAGGTCAATGTCTTCGGCCCGGCGGCGACGGCGGAGTCGAAGTACAAGGCGGCCAAGGGCCTCGGCCAGGGCGTCGTCGGCGCGGTGGGTGCGGCCAAGGTCGCGAGTGAGGGATTCGTTCAGACGTGGTCGTACGCCAAGGACAAGAACAGCGCCGACCTGTATGCCTGGGGCTATCCGTCCAGGACGACATGGGATGCCTATGTGGGCACGTCGTCGCCGTCTCATGGCGAGTATGTTGACAAGGGCGGAATCCCGGCGGCCGTCGGCTCGTCCGCGACGGGCGTTCCGCTTGGCGTGAACGGTAACAAGTGGACGGCTGGCCCGTATTACAACTGGTCGACGATGGGCGGCTTGGATTCGACCGCTGGCGACTACGACAGCTTCTTCTATCGCTGGATGGTCGTCAAGGGGGCATCGGAGTCCGGGTCGAGCGGTGGCTCGTCCGAGGAGACGGCGTCCGACGCGGCGCCGGCGCCGTGGTCGCTGGCGACGACGCAGAAGACCATCACCCTTGACGGCGGCACCTCCGGAAAGGACGATGCGGACGCGACCTACGGCACGGTGAAGGTCGAGGCCATCTTCGCGCGTGAACTCTATTCGAAGGATAACCTCGGCGACATCAATGCCGACGGCATTCCGGACAAGATTGTCGAGCTTTACGGGCTGGGCGCCTCGAAGGCCGGCGAAATGCCCGAAGACGACTTGACGAGTCTGCGGGACTTCAATGACGACGAGGACTACTTGCCGAACTTCGCGGGGTCGGGCTATTCGACGCTGATTCCGGGTCTGCCGAGCACGTGGACGGAAGGGCGCAAGTTCTCGGCCCAATACGAGGTTCGCGGCTATCATGCGGGTCTCAACGATGGCGCGCGGCTGGCGGGACTCAGAAGTCATCGCCTGGACGAGGACTTCTACTCGGCGGACGTCGACAAGCGCAAGGTCGCGCGCGACTACAGCGATTTGGAGATGGTGGCGTGGTCGCTCACGGGCTATGACGTGAACTGGACACCGGAATGCCCGTCCGATCCGACCAAGGCCGATACGGACGAGGACGGTTTCTCGGACGGCTACGAGTACTACTTCTGGTATCGCGCACATGTGGGCGATCCGGAGTATTTCGCCGCCACTGGCAAGTTCCGCCGTCTGACGGGCCGTCGCTACGACCCGAAGAATCCAGGACGCGGCACGGTCATCACATCGGAGGAGATCGAGCGCCTTATGAACCCGCGTGTCGCGTATGGCGACGGCGAGTCGGCCGCGCTCATCGACACCGACAACGACGGGTTGCCGGACTTGCTTGAGTTCGAGCTGGGCACGAATC
>CAYQUI010000002.1:0-38393 GCA_964420685.1 uncultured Lentisphaeraceae bacterium
ACGGATGCCACGCGGCTCGTCGTGCGGGAGGGCGGCGTCGTGCGGGAGGTCGCGGCGCGGCCCTGCTCGGTGATTCGCCTGGGCCAGTCGGGCAAGTGATTGGCGAGAGCGGCGCGCCCGAGTCCGGGTGGCCGGGCGTTGAAGCCGTTCTCCGAACACGAAACGAGGCAAAGGGGAGGAGGCGTCATGACGTTCTACACGTGCGACGTGTGCGGCAAGATTGTCGCCATGGTGAAGGAAACGCCCGTCGAGACGGTCTGCTGTGGCCAGCTGATGCGGCAGCTGGTGCCGGGCCAGACGGATGGCGCGGTGGAGAAGCACGTCCCCGTCTACACGGTCGAGGGCAACACGGTCACGGTGACGGTCGGCGCGACGGAGCATCCGATGACGGAGGCCCATCACATCGCGTGGATTGCCCTCGAGACCACGCACGGCAACCAGCGCAAGGAACTGAAGCCGGGGGACAGGCCCCAGGCGACGTTCGCGCTTCTTCCGTCCGACACGGTGAAGCGTGTCTACGAATACTGCAACCTCCACGGCTTGTGGCAGTGCGAGGGCCAAAAGGCCTGACGCGCGTCTTGTTGCGCCTCGGACGGCGGGTGACGTCAGGGGATTTGGTATAATACGCGGCCATGAAGACAAAGCCGCTCTTTCTCGTGATGTCCGCGCCGTCGGGGTGCGGCAAGTCGACGCTGATCGACATGCTCCTGCAGGAATATCCGGATTTCGTCTATTCGATTTCCTGCACGACGCGCGCGCCGCGCGGTGAAGAGGAGGATGGGCTGGACTACCATTTCAAGACGAAGGAACGCTTCGAGGCGCTGATTCGCGAAGAGGCGTTCATCGAGTATGCGAAAGTCCACGACAACTACTACGGCACGCTGAAGGCGCCGATTGAGGAAGTCCTTGCCGAGGGGAACTCGATGATCCTCGACATCGACGTGCAGGGCGCGGCGAAGGTGCGTGACTACGTGCGGCGGTTGCCGAATACCGATCCGCTCAAGATCGGCTATGTGGACATCTTCGTCAATCCGCCGTCGCTGGACGAGCTGCGCGCGCGGCTGGAGGGGCGCGGCACGGACGCGCCGGCCGTCATCGAGAAGCGGCTGGCGAACGCCGAAGGCGAGATGGCGCGCGCGGGCGAGTACATGTTCCAGGTCACGAACGACGACCTCGGCCACTGCTACAAACGTCTCTGCGACCTCATTGACGCCTTGAGCGGGCGGATGTGAGAGATGGGGTTTGGGGGTTGGGGCGTTCTGAAGTTTGAGACGGAGGGAGTAAGATGAAGAAACGATTGAAATATGCGATGGTGGGCGGGGCGAAGACCTCGTTCATCGGGCCGATTCACCGCATGGCGATTCGGATGGACGACTTGGCCGACCTCGTGGCGGGAAACTTTTCGCGCGATGCGCAGACGAATGCGGCGAGCGGCGCGGCGTTCCGCCTTGATCCGGCGCGCGTCTATTCCGACTGGCAGTCGCTGATCGCCGCCGAGAAGGGGCGGATTGATTTCCTTGTCGTCTGCACGACGAACGAGACGCATTACGCGATTGCGAAAGCCGCGCTTGAGGCGGGGTTGGACGTCTTCTGCGAGAAGCCGCTGTCGCTCACCGTCCGGGAAGCCGAGACGCTTGGGCGGCTGGCCGCGCGCAAGGGGCTTGTCCTGGGCATCCCGTTCACCTACACGGGCTATCCGATGGTCAAGCTTGCGCGCGACCTCGTGAAGCAGGGCGAGATCGGGCCAGTCGACAAGATTCACCTCGAATACGTGCAGGGGTCGTTTCGCAAGCCTGATCGTCGCAACGGCTGGAAGATGAATCCGCAGATCGCGGGGCCGAGCTGCGTGGTCGCCGACATTGGCGTCCATGCGTTCACGATGCTCGAATACGTGTCGGGGCTGCGCGTCGAGTCGCTTTTGGCCGACCTCTCGTCTTACGCGAACGGGGCGGGGCTGGACGACGACGCCTCGATCCTGCTGCGGCTCGAAGGTGGCGCAAAGGCTGCGCTTGTCACGTCGAAGGTCGCGACGGGCGAGGAGAACGGCGTGCGTCTGCGCGTCTATGGCGCAAAAGGGTCGATTCACTGGGATCAGGAGGAACCGAACTACCTGACCGTCAAGTATCCCGCGAAGCCTGACCAGGTCTTCCGCCGGAAGGCGCCGTACATCGAGGGCCTGTCCCCGGCGTCCGTCCGCGCATCGCGTTTCCCGGCGGGGCATCACGAGGGATTCGTCGAGGCGTTGGGGAACATCTACGACGAGTTCGTCGCGGCCGTCCTTTCGCGCAAGACGCGGGACTTCCCCGACGCCGAGGCGGGGGTGCGCTCCATGCGGTTCGTCGCGGCGGCGCTGAAGTCGTCGAAGGCGGGGGCGCGGTGGACGCGGCTCTGAGATTATGGTAAACTACGCAGATATTTTCGAAATAGAGGAGATTGTTCCAAAATGAAGACCAGCAGCAAGGCGCAGGACAAGTGCCAGGTTAAGCTTTCCGTCACGCTCGACGCAGACGAGATGAAGGCCATTGTCAAGGACGTCGAGAAGGTGTTCGTCCGCGAGGCGCAGATTCCGGGCTTCCGCAAGGGCAAGGTGCCGCTGGCGCTGATCCGCAAGGAGTTCGCGTCCGGTCTCAAGCAGGAGATCGAGCGCGCGATGTTCCAGAAGAACTACGCCGAGGCCGTGAAGGCCGAGAAACTTGACGAGGTTGCGCTTGCCGACGTGCAGGGGCTGACGTACGACGCGAACGGCGGCTCGTTCGACGCGATTGTCGAGGTGAAGCCGACGTTCAAGCTTCCGACCTACAAGGGCCTGAAGGTTGAGTTCAAGGACGCGAAGGTCGAGGACGCGGCGGTCAAGGATCAGATGGCGCGTCTGCGCGCGGCGTACGCGACGTTCGAGGACGCGAAGGAGGGCGAGGCCGTCGCCGAGGGCGACTATGTCCAGATCGACTACGAGGGCATGGTCGGCAAGAAGAAGATTCTTGAGATCAACGCCGAGGCGAAGATCGTCGGCGAGGGCAAGGGCTTCTGGGTTCAGGTCGAGGAGGGCCGCTTCCTGCCGGAGATCCTGGACGCGGTCAAGGGCATGAAGGCCGGCGAGACGAAGACGGACGTCAAGGCGAAGTTCGACAAGGAGACGGCGCCGGACGGGCTCAAGGGCGAGAAGGCCGTCTACACGGTCACGCTCAAGGGCTTCCGCCGTCGCGTTCTCCCCGACGACAAGGCGTTTGCGGAGAAGGCGAAGGCCGAGAGCGTCGAGAAGCTGGAGGCGACGATTCGCGAGTCGATGGAGAAGCGCGCCGTCGAGCAGGAGTCCGCGCGCCGCGAGAACGAGGCGATTGACCTCCTCATGAAGAAGGTCGACTTTGACGTGCCGGGCTCTCAGGTCCGCCGCGCGATGGACGGCTTCCTTCAGGAGCTGGCGCAGCGCGCCCAGTATTCGGGTCTTGACGCGAGCTACTTCGAGAAGAACCGCGACCAGATCCTCAAGGACGCCGAGGCGACGGCGACGAAGCAGGTGCGCCTCTGGTACGTGATTGACGCCATCGCCACGGAAGAGAAGATTGAGGCGAAGGACGAGGAGAAGGGCAAGAAGGTCATCGAGTTCATTCTCGCGAACGCGAAGAAGTAAGGCGCGATGAGAGACTACATGATTCCCTACGTCGTCGAGCAGACGGGCAAGGGCGAGCGGACGTATGACATCTACTCGCGTCTTCTGCTCGACCGCATCATCTTCCTTTCGGGCGAGGTGCACGACGAGATGGCGAACGCCATTTGCGCGCAGCTCCTCTTCCTGCAGTCGCAGGACGCGAAGAAGGAGATTTCCGTCTACGTGAACTCGCCGGGCGGCAGTGTCACGGCGGGTCTCGCGATCTACGACACGATGCAGTTCGTGACGTGTCCGATTGCGACGTACTGCATCGGCCAGGCCGCGTCCATGGGCGCGGTGCTGCTCGCGGCTGGCGCGAAGGGGCGGCGCTTTGCCCTCCCGAACGCCCGCATCATGGTCCACCAGCCGTCGGGCGGCGCCGAGGGCAAGGCGACGGACATTGAGATTACGGCGAAGGAGATTCTGCGCTTGAAGGACGTCTTGAACGGCATTCTCGCGAAGCATTCGGGCAAGAAGTTCGAGGACGTCGTCCGCGACACGGAGCGCGACTACTTCATGGGCGCCGACGAGGCGAAGGCGTGGGGACTCATCGACGAAGTCCTGAAGAAATAATTCTGCGAGTCGATTCGTGAAGAAGAAAGAAGAAGAGTTCGTCTGCTCGTTCTGCGGGCGTTCGTCGAAAGAGGTCTCGATCATTCCGGGCGTCGATGGCAACATCTGCGTCGATTGCGTGCGGCATGCGAACGACCTCATCTCGCGCCATGCGGCGTCCGCGAAAGACGTTCCGCCCTTGCCGCCCACGCCGACGCCGAAGGAAATCAAGGCGTTCCTCGACCAGTACGTGATCGGGCATGACGAGGTGAAGAAAGTCCTCTCTGTCGCTGTGCACAACCACTATCGTCGTCTGGAGGCGGCGGAAAGCGGCAAGAAGAAGACGGGGGCAAAGGCGAAGGCCGCCGAGACGGGCGGCGCGTTCGCCGACGTCGAGATCGAGAAGTCGAACATTCTTCTCATCGGGCCGACGGGCTGCGGCAAGACGCTCCTCGCGAAGACGCTCGCGAAGATGCTGGGCGTGCCGTTTGCGATTGGCGACGCGACCGTCCTCACGCAGGCGGGTTATGTCGGCGAAGACGTCGAGAACTTGGTTCGCTATCTTCTTCAGAACGCCGACGGCAATGCCGAGCTGGCGAAGCGCGGCATCATCTACGTGGACGAGATCGACAAGATCGCCTCGAAGACGGACAATGTCTCGATTACGCGCGATGTCGGCGGCGAGGGCGTGCAGCAGACGCTTCTCAAGCTGATCGAGGGGTCGATTTGCCGCATTCCGCCGAAGGGCGGGCGCAAGCATCCCGACCAGGAGTATATCGAGATCGACACGACGAACATCCTCTTCATTTGCGGCGGCGCGTTCGTGGGCCTCGACAAGATCGTCGCGGCGCGCAAGGACGCGCACGCGATTGGCTTCGGCGCGACGGCACAGGCGTCCGATGCGCCGGTGGCCTCGTCCGATTCGGAAATCAATCCGCAGGACGTGCGGCCGGAGGATCTCGTCAAGTTCGGGCTGATCCCCGAGTTCACGGGGCGTCTTCCCGTCATCACGACGATGAAGGATCTTTCCGAGGACGATCTTGTGCGAATCTTGACGGAGCCGAAGAACTCGCTCGTCAAGCAGTACCAGAAGCTTCTGGCGATGGATGGCGTCGATCTCTCGTTCGAGCCGGATGCGCTCAAGGCCCTCGCGAAGACGGCCCTTGCGCGCAAGACGGGTGCGCGCGGTCTGCGCGCCGAGATGGAAAAGCTCATGACGGACGTCATGTACGAGGCGCCGGGCAATGCGCAGATGAAGAAGGTCGTCGTCACGACAAAGATGATCGAGGAGCGGCTGGGGAACTAATCGCTCCTTCTCCAATCAATCATTCGGTCATCTTTCCATCCGACCATTCGATCATTCGGTTATTCGATCATCTCTTCATGACACTCACACTTCTCAAAGCGAAGCTGCACCGCATTCGGATCACGGAAGCCTGCCTTGACTACGAGGGTTCGCTTTCGCTGGATCCGGACGACATGGAAGCCGTCGGCATTCTCCCCTACGAGAAGATTCTCTGCGCGGATGTCGAGAACGGCAACCGCTTCGAGACTTACGCCATTCCGGGCGCGCGTGGCAGCCATGTCTGCTGCCTCAACGGCGCGGCCGCGCATCAGGGCAAGGTCGGCGACCGACTCATCGTCATGTGCTTCGCGCAGATGACGCCGGACGAGGCGGCGGGCTGGTCGCCGAAGGTGAAGCACTTTTCCTGACGCCAAACTCGGACGCGCGGTTGGTGCGGGGCATTCCCGCGAACGAGGCTCTGACGATGGACATGGCTTCGGAGGTCTTTGGCATCCGTGTGGCGCAACACGCGCTTGTCGAACCGGCGGACGGATCGCCCGCCCATCTGACGCGGCGTTTCGACTTTCGTGAGGGCGTCGCGTTTGTCATCGGAGGCGCAGGGTCTTTGCCTTGACAAGTTTTACGACTGGCTCAAGGCCCTTTCGCAGTGGGGCCATGTGAATTTTGGTATAATTGTGGCCTCACAAGGAGGGTGGTTCAGATGGAAGTCTCTTATTGGAAGGACCCTTGCGGCGGCAAGGGCAACATGAAGATCGAGAAAGTCCTGTCCGAGGCGGAGCTGAAGGACAAGTGCGGGCTTTACGCGCGCGTGACCTTGCACCCCGGCGACGTCCTGGGCTACCATGAGCATCACGGCAATGGCGAGTGCTACTTCGTCCTTTCGGGCACGGGCGTCTACGACGACAACGGCGTGACGCGCACGATTCGGGCGGGCGACGTGACGTGGACGCCGGACGGTTCGGGCCACGGCCTGAGCAATGCGGCCGGCACGGAAGACCTCGTCTTCATGGCGCTTATCGTCAACTCGTAAGATGGCGCGGCCCTCGACGCTGGATCGGCTCGTCGCGCTCATTCGCGAGACGAGCTCGTCGCTTCCCGAAGACGTCCTCGCCGCCTTGCGCACGGCGGCTCGGCGCGAGACGCGCGGCAGTTCGGCGGCGGTCGTCCTGCGGACGATTCTCGACAACTGCGCGCTTGCGAAACAGAACGGAACGCCGCTGTGTCAGGACACGGGAACGCTCACGTTCTTCGTCGATGAACGTCTGCGCCGCCGCGTGACGCCCGCGCGCGTCCAGCGCGCCGTGGCTCGCGCGACGGAACTCGGCTATCTGCGCAAGAACACGATTGACGCCGTCACGGGCCGGAGCTGCGACGATAACTGCGCCGAAGGCGCGCCCGTCATTCACTACGTGGCGAACGAGGGGCGGACGCCTCGCGTCACGCTGCTTCTGAAGGGCGGCGGCTCGGAGAACATGTCGCGCCAGTATTCCCTTCCGGATGCCGCGCTGAATGCCGGCCGCGATCTCGCGGGCGTCCGTGCGTGCGTTCTCGACGCCGTGCAGAAGATTCAGGGCTACGGCTGTGCGCCCGGCATCTTGGGCGTCTGCGTCGGCGGCGACCGGGCGACGGGCTATGCCGTCGCCAAGGAGCAGTTGCTGCGTCCGCTGGACGAGGCGGACGGCGCGGGGCGAAGCGCGGAACTTCGGCGGCTTGAAAAGACGCTGTTGCGCGAGGCGAACGAACTGGGCATCGGGCCGATGGGCCTCGGCGGAAAGACGACCCTCCTGGGCGTGAAGGTCGCGGCGCGGACGCGCCTCCCGGCCTCCTTCTTTGTCACGGTCGCCTACATGTGCTGGGCCTGTCGCCGTCGGACGATTGTGCTATGATCAACCTCACCTATCCCTTTGACGAAAAGACGGTGCGCGCGCTGAAGGCCGGCGATGCCGTCTCGATTACCGGACGCCTCTACACGGGGCGGGACAAGTTCCACAAGTTCGTTTCCGACGGCGGCGCGTTGCCCGTCGACTTCACGGATGGCGCGCTTTATCACTGCGGGCCGGTCTGCGTGAAGGACGCGGCCGCCGACGGGGCCTGGCGCGTCGTGGCGGCCGGTCCGACGACAAGCGTGCGCGAGAATCCCTACGAGCCGGCGTTCATCGCGGCTTCGGGCGTGCGGCTCGTCATCGGCAAGGGCGGCATGGACGCGGCGACGCTCGCGGCGATGAAGCGACACGGCTGCGTCTACGTCCAGGCCGTCGGCGGCGCGGGCGCGCTGTATGCGGCGTCCGTTTGGCGCGTCGCGGGCGTCTCGCTTCTGGACGAATTCGGCGCGGCGGAGGCCGTCTGGCATTTTGACGTCGTGGACTTTCGTGGCGTTGTGGCGATGGACGCGCAGGGGCGTTCGCTTTTCGCGGAGGTCGCCGAGACCTCGGCACAAGCCTTGGCGGATCTTCGCGCGCCCTCGGCGGCGGTTGCGAAAAAGGCGAGTTAAAGGCCGCGAGGAGACGAGCCGTGTCCGAAAAGAAGGTCTTGCCGCGCGGACTGATCGAAGTCTCCAACCAGTGCGCGAAGAACTGCCTCTACTGCGGCATCCGTCGGGGGAACGCGAAGGTCGCGCGCTATCACATGACGGAGGACGAGGTTCTGTCGTGCGCGGCAGAGGCCGTGCGGCGTGGCTATCCGGCCATCGCGCTGCAGGCGGGCGAACTGGCGTGCGAGGCGAACACGGTCTTCTACGAGCGCGTTCTGCGCCGGCTTCCCGAAGTCGAACGCGCCGAGGGCGCGCCGCGTCCGCTCGAAGTGACGCTGTCGCTCGGCGAACAGACGGAGACCGTCTACCGCCGTTGGAAGGAGGCGGCCGGTGCGCGCGTGCTGCGCTATCTCCTGCGCATCGAGACCTCGAATCGTGCGCGCTACGCGGCGATCCATCCGAACGACTGCTCGTTCGACCGGCGCGTTGCCTGCCTCCGAACCTTGAAGCGGCTGGGCTATGTGACGGGTTCGGGCGTGATGATTGGCCTGCCCGGACAGACGAAGGCGGAACTGCTCAAGGACATCGACTTCTTCGTCGAGATGAATCTCGACATGGTTGGCATGGGCCCGTTCGTCGCGCATCCCGACACGCCGATGGGCGCGGGCGTGGTCCTGTCCGAGGCGGACAAGGCGGCGCGACTTGAGCTGGCGCTGTGGATGATTGCCGAGACGCGCAAGCGTCTGCCGTGCGCCAACATGGTCGCGGCGACGGCGCTTGAGGCGTTGGCGCCGGGGTGCGGACGCGAGCGGGGGTTGGCCGCTGGCGCAAACGTGGTCATGCCGGACCTGACCCCCGCGCACTACAAGGTCGCCTACGACCTCTATCCCGGCAAGGCCGCCGCGCGGTGAGGGAATTTGCTATACTATGACGAAGTTGAAGAAAGGCTTGGTGAAATGAACGACATAACTTTTGGTCAAGCGTGGGCCTATGGCGGCCCGCTCATGTGGGTTCTCGCGGCGATTTCCGTCTTTG
Organism: uncultured Lentisphaeraceae bacterium; assembly: GCA_964420685.1. Taxonomy (GTDB): domain Bacteria; phylum Verrucomicrobiota; class Kiritimatiellia; order RFP12; family UBA1067; genus UBA1067. The sequence continues at coordinate 9,010 of CAYQUI010000002.1, forward strand.
CGCTCGCCGTCGTGCTCTATCTCTGGATTGTGCAGATGCGCTTCATCTTCGTTCCGGCGGCCTTGAAGCGGCTGCAGACGGCGAAGGACGTCGCGGCGGAGGGCAAGCGCATCGCCGCGCGCGCACACGCGGCTGTGGACTGGCTTGCCGACATTGCGGCCGTCGCGCCGCTCGTCGGGCTCCTCGGAACGGTCCTTGGCATGTTCCAGGCCTTTGGCGGCATCGCGAGCGACGTCTCGGCGGGCGCGAAGCCGGTCGTCCTCGCGCAGGGCGTCTCACAGGCGATCGTGACGACGATCTTCGGGCTCGTCGTCGCCATCCCGGCGCTTGTGGCCTATGCCCTCTTCCGTCGCCGTTGCGCGAAACGCCTGGCCGAACTGGAGGAGGCGTGTGAGGAAATCGCCGTTGGCGGGGCGGTGCGCAGATGAGCTTCGACACGCCGCCCTCCAAGGCCCCTGCGCTGGCCCTGACGTCGATGCTCGACGTCATCTTCCTCCTTCTCTGCTTTTTCGTGACGGTCAGCGTTTTTTCGCAGTGGGAGAGCGAAATCGCGATTCAGCTGCCGAGCGCGGAGACGGCGCGTGAGCCGGAGCGTCTGCCGGGCGAGATCATCGTGAATCTCGCGAAGGACGGCACGGTGCGCGTCAACGGCGCGACGTGGACGCACGATGAGTTGAAGGCGCGTCTGTCGCGCATCTCGAAGTTCTATCCCGGTCAGCCGGTCATCATCCGCGCCGACCGTGCGACGCCGTACGAGAAGCTCGTTGCGGTGATTGACGCCTGCCGCGCGGCGGACGTCTGGAACTTCTCGTTGGCGACCGAGGGCACGGGCAAATGACGCTGGCCGTTTTCCTCGCCGCGCTCGCCGTCCTGCCGGCCGATCGCCTGGCGATGGCCGACCGCCTGTTCAACAAGGGCGACTACGCGGCCGCTGTCGTCGAGTACAAGGCCCTTGTCGGCGAGAAGTCGATTGCGGCGGACGAACTGTCCTATCGTCTTGCGGAGTGCGCGCGCGCGGCCGGTCAGGCCGACGAAGCGATGCGCCACTATGCGGCTCTCGTCCGCGACGTGCCGGATTCGACGTATGCGGGCGCGGCGCGTCTGCAGCTCGCGCTCGCCGCGACGGGCGACGAGCGTCTGCGCGCGCTTGCCGCCCTCGACACGGATCGCGTCGAGCCGTCCGTGCGCGCCGCCGCGCTCTACCATCTGGGGGCCGAAAGGAATGACGCCGAGATTCTGCGACGGTGCGTGCAGGCGGATCCGGGGGGACGCTACGCGCCTTATGCCGACTTGCGGCGCGGCACGCTCCTCACGAACGCGGCTGACGAGGTGGCGCGCCGCAAGGGCGTCGAGATCCTGCTGGGCATTGCCTTTGGCAAGGGGTCTCTTGCGGACGAGGCGCTGTTCCTCGCGGCGTCCGTCAGCTATCGCGAGAAGAAGTACGGCGAGGCGGGCAGCCTCTTCCGCCGTTCCCGGAAGATGTTCCCGAACGGCGCGCATGCCGCCGAGGCGCGGACACTGTCCGTCTGGTGCGACTTCATGGAGGGCCGCTATGCCGATGCGGCGGCCGCGTGCGGGGCGGGCGAGACGGACGACTTGGCCTATGTGAAGGCGTGTTGTGCGGCGCAGACGGGGGGCGACGAGTCGGCCCGTGCGCTTTTCCGCAAGTATCTGGAAGACTTTCCGAAGGGGCGGTACCGCACGGACGCGAGTCTGCAGCTCGCGCGATTGGAGTTCTCGTCGGCCGTCCGGGCGAATGAGCCGGCGCAGATCGTCGAGGCCGCGCGGCGCGCGGCGGCGGCGGGGACGTCGGCGGATGCCCTGCGGCTGGCGTGGGCCTACGAGAAGGCCGGTCGCGGGGCGGAGGCGGACGCCGCGTACGCGCGGATTGTCCAGGCGTATCCGCAGACGGATGCGGCGGCGCAGGCTCTTCAGGCGCGGGCGATGGCCGCTGCGCGCGCGGGCGAGTGGGCGAAGGCGGAACTGTTGCTCGCGGAGGCGGTGGCGACGGGACGGCTCGGCGAGCGAAAGGCGAGCGCGCTCTACTGGCGCGGCGTGGCGGCGATGCGCGTGGGGCACGAGGCCGAGGCGGCGGGCTTTCTGTCCGAAGCCCTGACGCTTGGCCTTGGACTGGACGCGTCGCGCGAGGCGCGGCTCATGCTCGCCGAGTATGACCTGAAGAACGGGCGTGTGGATGCCGCGAAGAAGGCGTATGCCCAGCTTGTGAAGGAGGGCGCATGCGCGCGCATGAGCGCGGCGCGCATTCATGCTGTCGGCGAGCTGCTGGGCGGTGAGGAGGCGGCGATTTGCGCCAAGGCGCTGGTGACGGAGAAGACGCCTGAGTGGCGGCAGTCCGGGTGGGCGATGCAGGGCCGTTGCGACGAGGCGCGTGGCGCGTATTCGGCCGCGATCGCGTCCTACCGCAAGGCTCTCGCTGAGTCCGTTCAGACGGAGTCGGCGGCGTCCGCCGCGCTTGCGCTCGGTCGGCTTGAAAGCCGTGCGGGCGAATATGCGGCGGCGAAGGCGACGTTGGAGAAGGCCGTCTCGCTCAACGCGGCGCATCCGGCGGCGCGTGGCGCGGCGTATCTGGCGCTTGCGGAAAACGCGCGGGCGGCGGGTGATGCGAAGGCCGCACGCGGCTACGCGACGGTCGTCACGACGCTTTTTCCCGATCCGTCGCTCGTCGCGGCGGCCGAGAAGGTCTTGAAGGAATTGCCCGCCGCGAAGTGACGTCCGTCCGTTGCGTCTGGCGCGTGGCGAGCGGAATGTGGCTGGTCGCGAACGGGCGTGCTTCGGCTAGCCCTTGAAGAAGCCGACGAACGAGGACGTCAAGTCTCCGACGCCGTCGGGCCTGTCCTTGAGCACGGCCTTGAGAAGCGCGGCGCATTTCCCGCAGCGGCGGCAGTTGTTCGCCTGGCGACAGTCGCGCACCTCTGGCCAAAGCGGGGATTCGCCCAAGGCTCTGTTGTCGAACGTCTTCGGGAAGTGGTAGCAGGGATCGACGATTTCCGCGAGGTCGCCGTCGTAGGCGCAGGTCGCGTAGGCGGCGATGATTTTCGCGGGCGACGGGTGGCGGCGCGTCGCCAGTTTGACGACGTCGACGTGTGGTTCGTAGAGCGGCAGGTCTTCGGGACGAATCCAGATTGCGCGCAGGAACTGCTCCAGGTCGCCGCGCTCGAAGACGGTTCGGCAGAGGAAGTTGGAGAAAGCGAACGCTTTCGCCGCTTCGGACTGTCCCATGCGGTTGTGCCCGTGCAAGTTGTTGTGGAAGGTGTGGAACGGGCAGTTCCGCAGGCAGCCTGGATTGGCTTGGAGGCCGATGATTTTCCCGTGTGCATGTGCCCATTCGCCCATTTGGCGCACGTAATCGATGCGTCGATGGCTGTTTCGCCCCGCATAGAAGCCGTCGCAAATGTCCGTCACGTATTCCAGGGCAAGCGACGAATCGATGTCCATGTTGATGGAAAAGCGGATTTTCACGGAAGGGAAAAGGCGCTTCACCACGGTCGCGATGAAAGGCGAAGTCGTCGTCAGATGCTCTGGGAAGAGCCCGACGGCGTCCATTTCGCGAAGCTTCTCCGTCACGTGGTCGGCGAGTTGGCGGGTCATGGCGATGTCGCCGTAGCAGTTGGCGTTAAAGATGGCGTCCAGCTCGATTCCGTTCGCCCGCGCCCACTTCAGGTCGGAGACGATGCGCGCGCGCCGTTCGGGCGTCCAGTCGTCCATCGGACGGCTTGCCGTCACGCCCGGCCAGGCGAAGAAGACTTCCTTGATTCGCTCCATGTGCGGCAGACAGACGCTCGTGAACGGGAAGTTGTCGAACCAGCCGACGGCCAAAATGCGGTTTCTCGTGGTTTTCATACTTTCATTTTAACGCCGTCGTCAACCGAACGGTTCATTCCGTGCTGTTGTCGGCTCCTGCCCTGTCGCGCCGTTGTAGGGCTGTCCTGTCGTTGGCATCTGTCAGGGGGTGTTCGGCTTTGCGTCTGTGGGGGCGGGGCGCTCGCGGATCGTTACCGTCTTGATGACAATCGGCGCTTTCGGCACATCGGAAAAGGGTCCCCAGCGTCCCGTCTCCACGGCGGCGATTTTGTCGACGACATCCTGCCCTTTCGTTACCGAGCCGAAGACCGCGTAGCCGTAGCCCATCGGGTTCGGCGCGCGGTGGTCGAGGAACGCATTGTCGTTCACGTTGATGAAGAACTGCGACGTCGCCGAGTCCACGACCTGCGTTCGCGCCATTGCAATCGTGTATTTGCGGTTCTTGAGTCCGTTTGCAGCCTCGTTCCGAATCGGCGCGCGCGTCTTCTTCTGCGCCATCTCCTTCGTGAAGCCGCCGCCCTGGATCATGAAGCCGCTGATGACGCGGTGGAAGATCGTGCCGTCGTAGTGTCCGCTTGTCGCATACGCCACGAAGTTGGAGACCGTGAGCGGGGCCTTCGCCGCGTCTAGCGCGACTTCGACCGTTCCGACGGACGTCACGATTTCCGCCGTTGGTTCGGCGAGTCCCGCGCACGCGATCACACCGGCACAAATCGTCAACAGCATCTTCATCTCAGTTCCTTTCTGATTCGACCTTCCCGTTCCGTCTGGCTTCCACGCGGAACGCCGACGGAAACGAGTCTGCGGCAATTATAGCATATCTGACGAAGTCGTCGTTTGTGCGTTTGGATTCGCGCGCTTCGCCGAGGCGAATTGGGTTTTGGTATACTATCGCGCGTGAAAACGTTTGTCTGTGGGCACCGCAATCCCGACGTGGATTCGGTCATGAGCGCGTATGCGCTGGCGGAGCTTCGGCGGCGCACGGGAACGCGCGACGTCGAGGCCATTTGCGCGGGCCTTCTCCCGGAGAAGGCCCGCTGGGTCTTTGATCATTTTGCGCTCAAGCCCCTGCAGGCGAAGCGCGACGTCTATGTGCGCGTCCGGGATCTCATGGACGCGACGCTGCCGGTGATTGACGCGGCGCAGCCGCTGGTCGAGGCCTTGAAGACCTTGGAGGCGAGCGGCGAATCGTCGTTGCCCGTGCGCGCGGCGGACGGCGCGTTCGCCGGGATGCTCTCGCCCGCGAAGCTCCTGTCGCTCTTCATCGCGAAGTCCGACCTCACGATGCCCGTCGGCGCGGCGCCGCTTCACCACTGCGCGCAGACGCTGACCGACACCGACCGCGTCCACGACATCCGCAAGGCCGTCCTGCGCAATCCGCACAACCACTTCCCGGTCGTGGACGAGCGCGGCCGGCTTCTCGGCACGCTGCTCAAGCGGGCGTTTGCGGAAGAGCCGCCGTTCCGCATGATTCTCGTCGATCACAACGAGACGGATCAGGGGATTCCCGGCCTGGACGAGATTCCCGTCGTCGAGGTCGTCGATCACCACCGCATGGCGTTTTCGGCGACGCGCGATCCGATCAAGTACACGGCGGACGCCGTCGGATCGACGTGCACGCTCGTCGCGAAGATGTTTCGCGGCATGGGCGAGCGACCGACGCGCGAGATCGCGGGCGTTTTGGTCGCGGGCATCGTGGCCGACACGCTCCTTTTCCAGTCGCCGACGACGACCGAGACCGATCGGGTGATGTGCGAGTGGCTGGAGCGGATCTGCGGCGAACGGGCGGCGTCGATTTTCGAGGGGCTGGCGTCCGTCGCCTCGCCGCTCGCCTCGATGAGCGCGGAGGCCGCGCTTGCGAGCGACGCGAAGACGTATTCCGAACACGGCATGAAGTTCGTCCTCGCCCAGATCGAGGAGTCGAACCTCGCGGTCTTCCACCGGCATGCGGCGGCCTTGGCGGCGGCGATGGCGGCGCGCGTCAAGGGCGAGGGCCTCGACTTCATGGCCCTCATGGTCACGGATCCCGTGCGCGGCAATTCCGAGCTGCTCTTCAGCGGGGCGGATTCCGTCCGTCGCGCGCTGCCCTATCGCCTGGGCGAGAACGGGACGTGGCTTCTGCCGGGCGTCCTGTCGCGCAAGAAGCAGCTCTTGCCCGAAATCCTCGCCGCACTCGCCTGAGGAGGGGCGTGACCTTTTCCGCCCGTCCGCGCAGACGCGCGGCGGTTTTGGTATAATCCCCCAAAAGGGATTGCTGAATGACAAACGCGAGTCAGAACGTTTCGACGCGGGACAGGAGCGAGGGTTCTTCGCTGGCCGGTCTCGTCCTCCGCCGCGCGGGAATCTATTCGGACGAGACGGTCGCGAAGATCGTCGCGATGCGCGCGGCGAATCCGGGGATGGGCCTGGCCGAGGCGGCCGTCAAGTTCGGCGGCGCGAAGGAGCGCGACTTCCTTGTGGCGGTCGGCAAGGTTCTGGGGCTTGAGACGGTCGACCTGGAGGCGCACAATCCGACCCCGGAGGCCCTTGCGAAACTGCCGGCCTCGGCGATCAACCAGTTCAACGTCCTGCCCTATCGCCTGGACGGCGACGTGCTGACGGTCGTCGCCTCCGACCCGTTCGACGCGACGGCGGCGGATGCCCTGCGCCTCGTCGCGGGCGGGCGCATCCGCACGGCGCTCGCGCCGAAGGAAGACGTCGAGAAGGCGATCAAGAAGTTCTATGGCGTCGGCGCCGAGGCGATCGAGAAGATGCTGGAGGACGGTCGCTACGACGTCGGCGACGAGTTTGGCGCGATGACGAAGATTGACGTCGGCGAGATGGGCGAGGAGGCGTCGATTGTGCGCTTCGTCAACCAGATCATCGCCGAGGCCGACCGTCAGGGCGCGACGGATATCCATATCGAGCCGCAGGAGACGGAACTCCGGATTCGCTACCGCATCGACGGCATGCTCCACAAGGTCGACGTGCCGCCGCAGCTCAACCGCCTCAAGTCGGCGATCATTTCGCGCATCAAGGTGATGGCGAACCTCGACATCGCCGAGAAGCGTCTGCCGATGGACGGGCGCATTGGCATCCGCATTCAGGGGCAGGACATTGACATCCGCGTCTCGACGATGCCGGCCGCCTATGGCGAGTCGATCTCGTTGCGCCTTCTCGCGAAGAGCGGCAGTTTTGTGAAGATGCGGGATCTTGGCTTCAACGACCGCGACTTTGCCGTCGTCGACAAGATCATTCGCCGCCCGAACGGCATCTTCCTCGTGACGGGTCCGACGGGTTCGGGCAAGTCGACGTCGCTCTATTCGTTCCTGAGCGAGGTGAACAAGATCGACGTCCGCATCATGACGGCCGAAGACCCGATCGAGTACCACATGGCGGGCATCAACCAGGTGCAGATGCAGGCCGAGATCGGCATGACGTTCGCGCGCGCGCTCCGCGCGTTCCTGCGACAGGATCCGGACATCATCATGGTCGGCGAAATCCGCGACCGCGAGACGGCCGAGATCGCGATCAACGCCTCGCTGACGGGCCACATGGTCTTCTCGACGCTCCATACGAACGACGCGGCGGGCGCGTTCCCGCGTCTCATCGACATGGGCGTCGAGCCGTTCCTCATCGCGTCCGCCGTGGCGGGCGTGATGGGCCAGCGCCTCTGCCGTCGCCTCTGCCCGGACTGCCGGAAGGAAGTCCCGCTTGACCGGAAGTACTACACGCTGGCCGCGCCGCCCGCGCGCGAGACGGTCTGGGAGCCGAACGGGTGCGAGAACTGCGCGAAGACGGGCTACAAGGGCCGGCGCGCGCTCTTCGAGGTGCTGGAGGTCGATGAGGACATCGAGGGCGCGATTGTCCGTCGTGAGAACGCGACGCAGATCCGCAACCTCTCGCTTGCGAAGGGGATGAAGACGCTCCGCGAAGACGGCTGGGCGAAGGTCTTCAAGGGCGTGACGAGCGTGAAGGAGATCCTGCGCGTCACCGAAGAGCAGTAGCAGGTTCGGCCGCCCGCCGTCGTTCTCTTTCGTCTGGGGCCTGTCCCCAGGGCTTTTGGGGGTCTGTCCCCAGGGCTGTCTCGTCCACGAATCTCACGAAAGAGTACGAATCCGTGGCAATTCGCGAAATCCGTGGCAAAACAACGGCAGCCTGCCGTGGCCGAGGCGGAGCGCGGGCGTTGTCAAAACAGGCCAAACCGCCGAACGAAACCGCGTCAATTAACGAACGCATTGACGGACGAATCGCAAAAGGGACAAAAGGTGCTGAAGATTTGGGTGGCGGCTTGATTTCCGCCGCGAAATTCGGTATCCTATCCGCCAAACGCTTTTTACAGAAAGAACACAAGAAAGAAGGAGTGAGCAAGACATGAGACCCGGTTTGATGCAAGTCCTCATTTGCGTGCTGATCATCGCCGTGCTGTTCGGCGCGAAGAAGATTCCCGAACTCGCGCGCTCGATCGGCAAGGCGAAGGGCGAGTTCAAGAAAGGCCTTCTCGAAGGCGAAAAGGAGATGGCCGACGCCGATGCGGCCGAAGCGGTCGAGAAGGCCGCCGAGCCCGCGAAGGAGCTCGTCTGACGGAACTCGTCCGAGAACGGCTCAAGTCCGTTCCCGATCGCCCCGGCTGCTATCTCATGCGAGATCGCCGGGGCGTCATCATTTACGTCGGCAAGGCGAAGAACCTGCGGCGGCGCGTCTCGTCGTATTTCCGTGCGGGGGCGCGGCATCCGCCGAAGGTGCGCTCGATGGTCGAGACGGTCTACGACTTCGAGTTCATGACGGTGAAGAACGAGGCGGAGTCCCTCCTCACCGAGGCGTCGCTCATCAAGAAGTACAAGCCGCGCTTCAACATCCTCATGCGCGACGACAAGCGCTACCTTGCGCTGCGGGCCGACCCGACGGCCGACTGGCCGCGCTTCACGTGCTGCCGGATCATCCGTGACGACGGCGCGCGCTACTTCGGGCCATTCCCGTCCGCGCCCGTCGTACGCGCCGCGAAAGACTTCGTCGAGAAGCGCTATGGCATCCGCGAATGCGACTGCCTCGTGCCCGACGCGGCGGCGCACCGGCACTGTCTCGCGCACGTGATTCGCCACTGCTCCGCCCCGTGCCTCGGGCAGATTGCGCCAGAGGCCTACCGTGCGCGTTTCGAGGAGGCGTGCGCGTTTCTGGAGGGGAAGCGTCCGGCCGTCCTCGGCGAAGTCGAGACGCGCATGAAGGACGCGGCGGCGAAGGGCGACTTCGAGGCGGCCGCGCGCTGGCGCGACACGCTCTTCGCCCTCAAGGAGATGACGAAGGCCCATTTCGTCCGCCGTGCGCCGCATCTGCGCGAAGAGGAGGCCGCGCAGGGGCTGCGGGAACTTGCGGACGCGCTGGGCCTCGCCGCGCCGCCGCGCCTCATCGAATGCGTGGACATCTCGAATCTCTTCGGCACGCACAACGTCGCTTCGCTCGTCGTCGCGCGGGACGGTCTGCCGGACCGCCGCTATTACCGCCATTTCAAGATCCAGTCCTTCACGGGCGCCGACGACCCGCGCGCCATGGCCGAGGTCGTGCGCCGCCGCTACGGGCCGGACTCGACGCTGCTCGAGACGTCGCCGCGCGCCGACCTCTACATCTGCGACGGCGGCGAGACGCAGCTCCGCGCCGCGCGCGCCGTCTTCGCCGAGCTGGGCATCGCCGACATTCCGACCGTCGGACTCGCCAAGCGTCAGGAGGAGGTCGTGCTGGACGACGGACGGCCGAACGTCCTGCTGCCGCGCGACTCGCAGGCGCTCATGGTCATCACGCGCCTCCGCGACGAGGCGCACCGCTTTGCGATCACCTATCACCGAAGCCTGCGCGAGCGGACGATCCGCGAGTCGGCGCTCGACGAGGTGTCCGGCATCGGCGAGGCGAAGAAGCTGAAGCTCCTGCGCGCGTTCCGGACGATTTCCGGCATCGCGCGCGCGGACGTCGCCGCAATCGCGGCCGCCGCCGGGGTGAACGCGGCCGTCGCCGCCGAAGTCCGCCGGACGGCGCAGACGGCGGCCGGGGAGCGGTTGTCCGTCCGTTAACACGCCGTTAACATCCGTTTCCTATACTGTTGCCGTTCAATCGGGAAACCGAAGAAAGGAAACGCAACATGAAGAACGGAAAGAAACTGACGGGCACGGTGGCGGGCGTCCTCGCTGTCACGGCCCTCATCGGGTTCGCGGCGGCGAGCTGCGACGAGAAGAAGGACGTTTCGCAGAAGTCGTCCGAGGCGTCGGTCGTCACGAACGAGAACGGCTCCGTCTCGCGCTCCTTCACGGAGATGACGGTGACGACGAACGGCAACATGGTGACCGAGCATCGCCGCGAGACGCGCACGACGCTCGACACGGACGGAAACATGCTCGCGACGACGACGAGCGAGTACGCCCAGAGCTATCCCGTCGGCGACACGGGCCTGAAGAGCCTCGCCGCGCCGATTTCGGCGCAGGTCGATGCGCCGGCGAAGGCCGAGGAGGGCTTCATGGGGCTCAAGTTCGGCGAGGCGTTCGCGGGCACGAACTTCGTTGCGGACGCATCCGAGCCGACGCTCCTCCGCGCGACGTTCACGCCGAAGAAGGCCCTGGCCGGGTTCGACGACTACTACGTCTACGTGACGCCGAAGACCCACAAGGTCGCGAAAGTCTACGCCTGTGCGAAGGAGGCGGTCGACCCGGGCGCGAACTGGCGGCGGCATTACCTCATCGAGGCGTTGGAGAAGCGCTACCAGACGTGGGCGCGTCCGCGCAGCTGGTGCCGTCCGATCTACACGTTCGACCTTGGCGCGGGCCGTTACGTGACGGCCTATCTCGCGGGCGCGACGCGCGACTACGAGACGGTGCTCGTCGCGTGGGACGACGCGCAGCTGACGGTCGCGGCGGACGAGACGGAGGCCCTGCGCGCCGAGGCGCGCAAGAGCGCCGCCGAGAAGCGCAATCGGCGCGTGACGGATGCCACGGAAGCGTTCTAATTTGCTATAATAAAACATCCTCGGAGCGGAAGCGATTCCGCTCCCCGTTTTACTCATTGGATTTGGAATAACAACACAGAACACCGAACTATGCTAGAAGTCAAGAACCTGAAGAAGAGCTTCGGCGACTTCCTGGCGGTGAAAGGCGTGTCCTTCTCCGTCAAGGAAGGCGAAGTGCTGGGCTTCCTGGGGCCGAACGGCGCCGGGAAATCGACGACCATGCGGATGATCACGGGCTTTCTGCCGCCGTCGGGCGGCACGGCCGTCGTCAACGGGCACGACATCGTGTCCGATCCGCTTGCCGCGAAGGCCGACCTCGGCTACCTGCCCGAGTCGGCGCCGAGCTACCGCGCGATGACGGTGCGCGACTATCTCGCGTTCATCGCCGAGGTGCGCGGCTTCGCGGGCGCGGCGGGCGCGAAGCGCGTGGCGGACGTGATCGTCCAGGCGAAGCTTGAGAAGGTCGCGGGGCAGACGATCGAGACGCTCTCGAAGGGCTACCGCCAGCGCACGGCGTTCGCGGCGGCGATCATCCACGACCCGAAGGTTCTCATCATGGACGAGCCGACGGACGGCCTGGACCCGAACCAGAAGTTCACCGTCCGCACGATGATCAAGGAGATGGCGGCGAAGGGCAAGGCGATCATCATCTCGACGCACATCCTCGAAGAGGTCGACGCCGTCTGCACGAAGGTCGTCGTCATCTCCGACGGCGAGAAGAAGTTCGACGGCACGCCGGACGAGCTCAAGGCGCAGGATCCGAGCGGCAAGCTCGACGTCGTTTTCCGCAACCTGACGATGAAAGGCTGATCAGGCGATGAAAAACATCAAGGCAATCTTCAAGCGCGAGTTCAAGGCCTACTTCGACTCGCCCGTCGCGTACGTCTTCCTCGTGGCGTTCCTCGTCCTGATCGGCTTCATGACGTTCGGCGTCGCGATGTTCTACGAGCGTCGCCAGGCCGACCTGACGCCGTTCTTCTTCTGGCATCCGTGGGTCTATCTGCTGCTCGTGCCGGCGGCGACGATGGGCACGTGGGCCGACGAGCGGCGGAACGGCACGGCGGAGCTCCTGCTCACGCTGCCGATCACGGTCACGCAGGCCCTCGTCGGGAAGTTCCTCGCGGCGTGGGCGTTCATCTCGATCGGCCTCGCGCTCACGTTCCCCGTGGCGGTCACGGCCGGCTACCTCGGCGCGCCCGACTGGGGCGTCGTCGTCTGCGGCTACCTCGGCTCGTTCCTGATGGCGGGCGCGGCGGCGGCGGTCGGCGTCTTTGCCTCGACCCTTTCGCGCGCGAGCGTGATCGGCTTCGTCGTGTCGCTCGCGCTCGTCTTCGCGCTCATGATCGTCGGCTTCGATCCGGTGACGACGGCCGTCGCGAACTGGGGCGTGCCGAGCGCGATCGTCAACGGCCTGGCGTCCTGCTCGCTTCTGACGCACTTCGAGGCCCTGCGGCGCGGCGTCGTCGATTTCGCGGACATCGGCTACTACGTCGGCATGATCGTCTTCATGCTCGCGGCCGCGAAGACCGTGACGGACGGGCGGCGCGGCGCGTCGAAGGGGGCGGTCGGACTCGTCCTTCTTGCGGCGATCGTCGTCGCGGCGGACGTCATCCTCGCGAACCTGCCGCTGCGCGCCGACCTCACGGCCGAGCGCTTCTACACGCTCTCCGACGGCTCGAAGGCCGTCCTCGCGAAGCTGGATCAGGACGTCACGCTCAAGTACTACGTGAGCTCGTCGGCGGCGGACATGCCGATGCAGCTCAAGACCTACGCCGCGCGCGTGCAGAACCTCCTCAAGGAGTACGAGCGCGCGGCGGGCGGCCATGTCGTCCTGGAGGCGTACGACCCGAAGCCCGACTCCGACGCGGAGGAGTGGGCGCAGCGCTACGGCATCGAGCCGCAGACGGTGAACCCGTTCGGCAACCCGATCTACTTCGGCGTCGTCGCCGTCTGCGGCGACAACGAGCAGACGCTCGGCCAGCTCTCCCCGCGCACCGAATCGACGCTCGAGTACGACGTCACGCGCCTCGTCACGCGCGTCGCGTGGCCGGAGAAGCCGGTCGTCGGCGTCATGACGTCGCTTCCCGACGTCCTCGGCGGCGGGCAGATGAACCCGATGATGATGCAGATGGGGCAGCGTCCGCCGGAAGGCTGGGCGGCGTTCGCCGAGCTGGGCAAGGACTACGAGGTGCGCGCGGTCGCGACGGACGTCGCGGCAATTGACGACGACGTCAAGACGCTCGTCCTCCTCCACGCGAAGGGCCTCTCCGACGCGACGCTCTACGCGATCGACCAGTTCGTCCTCCGGGGCGGCAAGCTCATCGCGTGCGTCGATCCGTTCTCGGTCAAGGACATGGTCGCGAGCCGCCAGAAGCAGAATCCGATGATGATGCAGATGGGCGGCGGGCAGGACGGCCCGTCGACGCTCGGCAAGCTCTTCGACGCCTGGGGCGTCACGTTCGACACGTCGAAGGTGACGGGCGACCTTGAGGCCGCGACGAAGCTCAACAACGGGCAGGGCGGCGTGGACGACAATCCGGCGTTCCTCTCGCTCACGCAGGCGAACATGGACGCGGGCGACCTCCTCGTCTCGCGCCTGTCGCAGGTGATGTTCCCGTTCGCGGGCGCGTTCGTCTTCGAGAAGAAGGGCATGGATCTCACGTTCACGCCGGTCATCACGACCTCGAAGGAGAATTCCTGCGCGGTCGACAAGATGGCCGTCCAGTTCGGCGGCGGCATGAAGGACATGATTCCGGACGGCCACGCGCGCGTCCTCGCGGCGCGTCTCTCCGGCACGTTCAAGACCGCCTTCCCGAAGGGCCCGGACGGCACGAACGACGTCTCGAAGGCGCTCGCCGAGGGCAAGGGCGCGGTCATCCTCTTCGCGGACACCGACTTCCTCGCGGACGACTTCTGCGTGCGGCTGATGAAGACGCCGTTCGGCAGCATCCCGCAGCTCATCAACGACAACCTGACGCTCTTCTCGAACGTGATCGAGCAGTTCGCCGGGCGCGAAGAGCTCATCGGCGTCCGCAGTCGCGGCACGACGGATCGGCCCTTTACGGTCGTCAACGAGCTGGAGGCGAAGGCGATGCGCCAGTGGCAGCGCAAGGCCGCCGACTTCGAGGCTGAGCTCCAGATGACGCAGCAGCGCCTGCAGGCCCTGCAGAAGCAGAAGAGCGGCGACGAGCGCTTCATCCTGTCGCAGGAGCAGCAGGACGAGATCCTGAAGCTCCGCAAGGCGCAGGCCGACACGCGCAAGCAGCTCAAGAACGTCCGCAAGGAACTGACGGCCGACATCGATTCGCTGGGCCTCACGCTCAAGGTCATCAACATCGGTCTCATTCCGGCGTTCGTCATTCTCTTCGGCCTCCTGCGGGGGCTGAAGAGGCGGAAATGATCGAATGGTCGAATTCTAACTTCCTACTTCCTAATTCAAGATGAACTCAAAATCCCTTTTCACACTCCTGGGCGTGGCCGTCGTGTTGGGCGGCGCGGCGTATTTCATGCAGCGCGGGTCGCGTCCGGCGGCGGCGAAGCTGAACGGGAAGGCGATTCTTCCGGGTCTCCGCGTCGCGGACGTCGCGCGCATCGAGGCGGGCAAGCTCACGCTTGCCGCGTCGGCGGACGGCTGGAAGGTCGAGTCGCTGCACGGCTATCCGGCCGACCGCGAGAAGATCGCCGAGAACCTGATGAAGCTCGCCGAGCTCAAGGTCGGGCAGGTCGCGCGCGGGCGTGCGCTGGGCGCGGAGACGAAGGTCGCGCTCAAGGACGCGGACGGCAAGGAGCTCGCCGCGCTGTCGCTGGGCGACAAGCACGCGAAGAAGGCCACGGGGCAGGCGGCGATGTACGGCGGCAGCTATCCCGACGGACGCTACGTTGCCTTTGGCGGCGAGACGGTGCTGGTCAAGGACACGCTGGACGCCTTTGACGGCGAAGTCCGCTCATGGTGCAATACGCGCATCGCCTCGATTCCGTCCACGGATGTTCAGGCGGTCACGTTCAAGCATGGCGCGGAGGTCGTCGAGCTGACGAAAGGCACGAACAGCGTCTGGACGCTGAAGGGCCTGACGGACAAGGAGGAACTGGACACGTCCAAGACGTATTCGCTTGACTCCGCGCTCTCGTACCTCGACTTCAGCGCGGTCGCCGACCCGAAGCTCACCGAAGCCGAGCTGGGCTTCTCGACGGGCTTTGTCTACACGGTCAGCGTGAAGGACGGCTCGAACACCGTCACGCGCGTCGCCACGGTCGGCAACACGGTCAAGGACGGCACGGATCGCTACTTCAAGCTCGACGACGGCAAGTGGATCTTCACGATCTCGTCCTATTCGGCCGAGAACATGATGAAGACCCGCAAGGATCTCGTCAAGGCGAAGGAAGAGCCGAAGAAGGACGAAACGGCGTCCGAGACGGCGAAATGACGCCATCCGCCGACCGGATGGGCCTCACGGCGGCAGAGGTTCTTGCCAGCCGTGCGGCGCACGGGGCCAACGTCCTCACGCCGCCGCCGAGAGAGTCGCCTCTGCGGCAGTTTCTGGCGAAGTTCGCCGATCCGCTCATCGTCATCCTTTTGGCGGCGGGCGGTTTGTCGTTGGGCGTTGCGGCCTACGAGTTCGCCGCGCTGGGCGAGGGCGTGGCCGCCTTCTTCGAGCCGGTCGGCATTTTCGTTGCGATTCTGCTCGCGACGGGCCTTTCGTTCCTTTTCGAGCGACGGGCCGGCCGCGAGTTCGATTTGCTCAATCAGGTGAACGACGACGAGCCGGTCCTGGCCGTGCGCGACGGCGGGACGGTGCGCGTGCCGAAGCGCGACGTGGTCGTCGGCGATGTCGTCGTGCTGGCGGCGGGCGACGAGATCCCGGCCGACGGCGAACTGCTTGACGCCGTCTCGCTGGGCGTCGACGAGTCCACGCTCACGGGCGAGCCGCTGTGCCGCAAGACGGTCGATCCGCAGCTCTTCGACCCCGACGCGACCTTTCCGTCGAACCACGTGCTGCGCGGCACGAAGGTGATGGAGGGCCACGGCACGATGCGCGTCCTGGCCGTCGGCGATGCGACCGAGAGCGGCAGGACATTCGTCGCCGCCCAGATCGACAACGGCGAGAAGACGCCGCTGGACGAGCAACTCGAAGGGCTGGCGCGCGTGATTTCGCGCGTGAGCTACGTCCTGGCGGCGCTCGTGCTCGTCGGGCGTCTGGTCTGCTTCCTCGGCGCGCATCCCGTCGCCACGCTCGGCGACCTTCCGCTCGCCGCAATCCTTTCCTACGCCTTGCAGTCGCTCATGCTGGCGGTTACGCTCGTCGTCGTCAGCGTCCCGGAGGGCTTGCCGATGGCCGTCACGCTGAGCCTCGCGCTGAGCATGCGCCGCATGCTGAAGGCGAAGCTCCTCGTGCGCCGTCTGCATGCCTGCGAGACGATGGGCGCGACGACCGTCATCTGCACGGACAAGACCGGCACGCTGACCCAGAACCAGATGCGCGTTCAGGACGTGCGCCTCTTCGGCCCGGAAGCGGAGGCGGAAGCCCTTGTGCGCGAAGGCATTGCCGTCAACTCGACGGCCGCGCTCAACTTGTCCGATCCGGCTGCGCCGCAGGTTCTCGGCAATCCGACGGAGGGCGCGCTTCTCCTCTGGCTGCACGGCCGGGGCGTTGACGGCCGCGCGCTGCGGGACGGCGTTCGCCGCGTGGACGAACTTCCGTTCAGCACCGAACGCAAGTACATGGCCACGGTCGTCGATTCGGCCGCCCGGCCCGGTCGGCGCGTCCTGCACGTGAAGGGCGCGCCCGAGATTGTCTTCGGACTGTGCGCCTCTTGCGCGGGCGACGTCACGAAGCCGGAGGTCGACGCCCTGCTGCTCGGCTATCAGCGTCAGGTCCTGCGCACGCTGGGCTTTGCCTACAAGATCCTGGACGCGGGCGAAGACCCGATCGCGGAGGGCCGCGTGACGGCGCGCGGGCTTGTCTTCCTTGGCGTTGCCGCGATTGCCGACCCCGTGCGGGCGGACGTGCCGGCCGCCCTCGCCGCCTGTCGGAACGCGGGCATTGCCGTCAAGATCGTGACGGGCGACACGCCCGCCACTGCGCGGGAAATCGCGCGGCAGGTCGGGTTGTGGACGGATGCCGATTCGTCCGACGCCCTCGTCACAGGCCCTGAATTCGCCGCATTCGACGCGGCGGAACTCGCGCGGCGCGCCCGTGGCCTCAAGATTATCGCCCGCGCGCGGCCGCTGGACAAGAAGCGGCTCGTCGAGGCCCTGCGGCTGGCGGGCGACGTCGTGGCCGTCACGGGCGACGGCACGAACGACGCGCCCGCGCTCAAGGCCGCGCACGTCGGCCTCTCGATGGGCGACGGCACGAGCGTCGCGAAGGAGGCCTCGGACGTCACGATCGTCGACAACTCGTTCGCTTCCATCGCCCGCGCCGTCATGTGGGGGCGTTCGCTCTACCGCAACATTCAGCGCTTCATCCTCTTTCAGCTGACCGTCAACGTGGTCGCCTGCCTCACGGTGCTCATCGGCTCGTTCTTCGGCACGCAGTCGCCGCTCACCGTCACGCAGATGCTCTGGGTGAACCTCATCATGGACACGTTCGCCGCGATGGCCATGGCCTCGTTGCCGCCGTCCGAGGAGGTCATGAAGGACGCGCCGCGTGCGCGCACGGCCTTTATCCTCACGCCGCGCATGCGCATCGACGTCCTCGTCACGGGAATCGTCTTCACCCTCTTCCTCACGGCGCTTTTGGCGGTCTTCCGCCGCTGCGACGTCACGGGACTGGCGGCGTTTGCCCTCGACCCGACTTCGACTTCGGCCGCGCCGGGCTTCTCGGCCTACGAGCTGAGCCTCTTCTTCACGGCGTTTGTCTTGCTTCAGTTCTGGAACATCTTCAATGTGCGCACGCAGGGCGGTCGCGCGTTCTTCGACTTTTCGGGCTGCGGGGGCTTCCTGACGATCGCCTTGCTGATTTTTGTCGGGCAGGTCCTGATCGTCTCCTTCGGCGGACGGATGTTCGGCGTCGTGCCGCTTGCGCTGTCGGACTGGGTTCTCGTCCTCTTGCTCACGTCCCTTGTCCCCCTCGTGGCGCGTGCGGCGGCATCGTGTGGCGTTGCCGCCTGTCGGCGGGGGGCAAATATGATATAATTCGCGCCGATGAAAGACGACTTCCTCGTATTCGACCATGTCACGAAGCGGTTCGGCGCGCTGACCGCCGTCAATGACGTTTCGCTCACGGTGAAGAAGGGCGAGTTCTTCTCGCTTCTCGGGCCGTCCGGCTGCGGAAAGACGACGCTTCTGCGAATGTTGGGCGGCTTCGAGCGCCCTGATTCGGGGCGCATCTACCTCGAGGGGCGCGACATCACCGACCTGCCGCCGAACCAGCGGCGCGTCCATACCGTCTTCCAGAACTACGCGCTCTTCCCGACGATGACGGTCTGGGACAACATTGCCTTTTCGCTCAAGCTCGCGAAGAAGGACAAGGAGGAGATCGAGGAGAGCGTCGACAAGATTCTGGAGATGATCCAGCTGTCCGACCAGGCGTGGAAGTATCCGAACCAGCTTTCCGGCGGGCAGAAGCAGCGCGTCGCGATTGCCCGCGCGCTTGTGGATCGTCCGCAGGTGCTGCTCCTCGACGAGCCGCTGGCCGCGCTCGACCTGAAGCTTCGCCAGCATATGCTTCTGGAGCTCGACACGATCCACGACCAGGTCGGCATCACCTTCCTCTACGTCACGCACGACCAGGGCGAGGCGATGTCCCTCTCGGATCGCATCGCCGTCATCAACAAGGGAACGGTCGAGCAGCTCGCGGGCCCGGCGCAGATCTACGAGGCGCCGGCGACGCGCTTCGTCGCGTCGTTCATCGGCGACACGAACTTCTTTTCGGGCGAGATCGTTTCGGTCGAGGGCGACTACTGCCACATCGAGGTGGAGGGCTTTCCGCTGATCAAGGCGTACAACGACAAGAAGCTGGCCGTGGGCCAGCGCGTCGATCTGTCCGTCCGGCCGGAGAAGATCCGCGTCACGCTGGCGCCGCCGACGCCGGAGAAGGGCGCGTCGATCAACGTCTTCCCGTCGGTCGTCAAGGACATCGTCTATCAGGGGGTCTACACGAAGTATTGGCTCAAGTCGAGCCAGCTTCGGGTCTCGGCCTTGAAGCCGCACTCGCGGTTTCTCCTGGATCAGGAGCCGATCACGTGGAATGACGAGGTTTTCGTCTGGTGGCATCCGGACGACGGGTACATGGTCGAGGTCTAAGGCGCGAGACGAGTTCGGGACATGAACGAGTTGACGATTGGCGAACTGAAGGACGAGATTCGCAAGGGGGCGCGTTGCATTCTGCAGGTTCGGCATGCCGAGCGCCCGAAGATGGATCCGAACGATCCGAGTTTCGGCGATGACCTTCATCTGACGCGCGAGGGTGCGCGGACGGCGCGCCTTCTGGGCGAGGCCCTCGCCGAGTTCAAGGACGACGTCGCGTTCTATTCGAGCCCGCTCACGCGGACGCGCGAGACGGCCGCCCTTTTGGCCGAGGGCATGGGCCTCGCGAACGCGGCGATTCCGACCGACGAGCAGCTGGGCAACCACTCGTTTTTCTACGAAGATCCGCTGGAAGTCCTGAAGCTCTTCCAGTCGATGGAGTTCTTCACGGCGTGCTTCACCTATTTCGAGAAGGGGAAGCTGCCGGGGCTGAAGGAGATTCACGCGGCGGCGGATGCCTGCGAGCGGTGGCTGGTCGAAAAGGCCGGAACGCATCGCCTCTTCATCGCCGCGACGCACGACTGCTATCTGGCGGCGTTCCTGTCGGCGCGCGGGGCCTGCGGGTCGTTCTCGAAGCGGAACTGGCCGCGCTTTCTCGATGGCGCGGCGATTCTCGTCTATCCAGACGGCTCGCGTCGCTATGCGCTCGTCCGCACGGGGCTGTCCTACGGCATTTGCGGCGTCCGGCCCGTGCGGGGCGTCGTCTTCGACTTTGGCGGCGTCATGACGACCTCGACGATGCCGGAGCGCGTCCGTCGCTGCGCGGCGGACTTCGGCATTGACTGGAACGTGCTGGAGACGGGCTTTGCGCGCTATCGGCGGCTGATGGACGGCGGGTTCATCACGATCGACCAGATGTACGACCTCATTTGGGCGGATGCGGACATTTCGTTGCCGGACGAGACGAGGGCGCGCATTCTCGAGGAGGACTACGCGAGCTTCCTCGACGGGTCGCGCAACCTCCAGACGCTCGCGTGGATGCGGGAGCTGAAGGCGAAGGGCTTCAAGATCGGCATTCTCACGAACATGTCGGCCGACTTTGCCGTGCGCTTCCGCACGGTCTTCGCGGACTATGCCGCGCTGGCGGACGCGATGGTTGTCTCGGGCGAGGAGGGGATGTTCAAGCCGCAGAAGCGCATCTACGATCTTCTGAAGGCGCGCATCGGCCTGCACGTGGACGAGCTTTGCTTCATTGACGACGTGGAGGCGAATTGCGAGGGGGCGCGGCGTTGCGGCTGGCAGGCGATTCGCTTCGAGAGCGTGGCGCAGGCCGCGCGCGACTTTGCCGCGCGCTACGCCTGAGGACGGGGACGGACGTGCGGAATCTTCTCCTCGTCGCCGAACAGGTGGCCGTCCTCTTCGCGCTCATGGGCGTCGGGGCCGTCTTGCGCAAGACGCGACTTCTCGACGAGAAGGGCGTTGGCGGAATTGTCAACCTGCTGTTGCTCGTCGTGACGCCGTGCCTGATCATCGACAGCTTTCAGCGTCCGTTCAATTCGGCGATGTTGGCGAGCTTGGGGCTTGCGTTCCTGATCGCCGTCGTGGGGCATGCACTTGTCATTGTCGTGGCGCGGCGTGTCGTGCGGCATTCCGACGAGGACGTGCGGCGGCCGCTTCTGCTGGCGGCGGTCTTCTCGAACGCCGGGTTCATGGGCGTGCCGCTTGAACAGGCGATCCTCGGCGAGACGGGCGTCTTCTTTGGCGTCGTCTATGTCGTCGTCTTCAACCTCTTCGTGTGGAGCTGGGGCGTGCGGACGATGGAGAAGACGGCGCGTGCCGCGTGGAGCTGGCAGGCGGTCGTGAATCCGGGCACAGTCGGCCTTGCACTGGGGCTTCCGCTCTTTCTCCTGTCCGTCCGATTGCCGACGTGCGTGGCCGCGCCTGTCCGCCATCTGGCGAACTTGAACACGCCGTTGGCGATGATTGTCATCGGCTATTCGCTGGCCGGGGCGCGGCTGGGGCGTGTCGTGCGTCTGCCGGCGGCGTACGTGGCGTCTGGCATTCGGCTGGTCGCGTATCCGCTGGCGATGGTCGCGGGGCTGTCGCTTTTTCGCGGGCATTTGAATCGGGACATGGCGTGTGCGCTTGTCGTCGCGGCGTCGGCGCCGGTTGCGGCGATGGTCTCGATGTTCGCGGTCAAGTTCGGACGTGACGTCGATGCGGCCGTTTCGGTTGTCAGCGGCACGACGGCGCTCAGCATTTTCACGATGCCGCCGATCATCGCCCTCGCCCTGTCTGTCCTGTGACTCCTCTTTTGCCGGAGCACAGACGCATTTCGTCGCGGGAGTTCCCGTGACGATTCGGAATGCAGCGGGAGCGCTCTCGGCAATGGTTCTTGGCGACTGGTTGACGAGCGGATGCCGCGCGAACCGCAGGATGCGCCTGTGGTGGCGCGGCTTGCGTACATGCGCCGAAATTTGATAGAATGGTGCACATGAACAGAATTCTCTTCTTGTCGGCTTTCTTGTCGTGTGGCGTCTGTGGCGCGGGTGAATCCCTGCGCGACAACGCCCTTGAAATCCTGCCATTGGGGTGCGTCCGCCCCGAAGGGGCGTTGCGCGCGCGGCTGGAGCGTCAGGCGGCCGGCCTGACGGGACACGCCGAGGAACTCTACCGCGACATCGGCCAGAGCGACTGGCTGACGAACGCTGACATCGGCGGCGAATTCGCGTGGGAGCGCGGCCCGTATTATGCGCGTGGCCTTGTGTCGCTCGCGCTTGTCCTGGACGACGCGACGCTGAAGGCGCGGGCGCAGCGCTGGGTCGAGGCCGTCTTGGCGTCGCAGCGCGCCGACGGCGACTTCGGCCCCCGAAAGAACAACTGGTGGGCGAACATGCTGCCGCTCAGCTATCTGCGGGACTGGGCGGACGCGACGGGCGATGCGCGTGTCGTTCCCTTCCTCGAGCGGTATTTTGCCTATCAGGAGAAGATGTTCGACACGCTGCCGTTAGAAGGCGAGAGCTGCTGGGCCTGTGCGCGTGGCGGCGACGAGACGGAGGTCGCGCTCTGGCTGTACGCGAAGACGGGGAACGCGAAGCATCTCGCGTTCGCACGGCGTCTCGCGTCGATGACGGCCGACTGGACGCGCTACTACCGGGTCGGCGGCGATCCCGGCGGACTTGGGACGTTCCGTGGCGGCTACCGCTGCCACATCGTCAACTTCATGCAGGGGCTCAAGGCTCCTGCGCTGAAATGGCGGTTGGACGGCGCGGCGGAAGACCGCCGTGCCTACGCGGACGCCTTTGATCCGAACGGTTGGGTGATGCGTCAGTGCGGCCGGCCCGACGCGATGATCAACGGAACGGAGCCGTTGTCCGACCGAAGCGCGGCCGGCGGCACGGAACTTTGCGCCATTGCCGAGCGCATCGTCAGCAGCCACAGTGTGCTTGCGGCCTTTGGCGATGCGTCGGTGGCGGACGACCTGGAGGACGTCGTCTACAATGCGCTGGCGGCGACCGTGACGCCCGACATGAAGGGCATTCGCTACTACCTGCTGCTGAACCAGGCGACTTGCGAGGACAAGAACCTCCTCTTCGCGGTCAACGGCGTGGCGGAGGGCGCGATCTGCCCCGGGCCGCATTCGGGCTTCGGCTGTTGCCGCTCCAACTGGCACGTCGCCTGGCCGAAGTTCGTGCAGGCCATGTGGATGCGCAAAGGCGACGGTCTCGCGCTCGTCGCGCACGGCCCGACGGCGGTCTCCGCCGAATTGCCGTGCGGCCCGGTGACGCTGCGCGAAGAGACGGACTACCCGCGTTCGGGGAAGGTCACGGTTCGGGTCGTGTCGGGCGGCGGCCGCTTCCCGCTGTTCGTGCGCATTCCCCGCTGGGCCGACTTGCCGGACGCCGGCACGTTCCGGCGGTATGACCGCGACTGGCGCGCCGGTGATGTGGTCGAACTCGATTTCCCGATGTCCGTCCGTCTGACGCGCTGGACGAACGAGGCGGTGTCCGTCCGTCGCGGCCCGCTGCTCTATGCGCTACGGATCGATGAAGACTGGCAGAAGATCGTGCGCCACAAGATTCCGTACACGGACGTCTGGTCGGACAACGCCGACTTCCCGAAGTGGGAGATTCGTCCGAAGTCGCCGTGGAACTATGCGCTCGTCGTAAAGAACGGGCAGCTGCCCGATGCGCGTGTCGAGGACAACGGGCGGTCGATTCGCGTGCGAGCCGTCCGAACCGAGGCCGCCGGGTGGGGCTATCTGCGCTGGGACGCGCCCGGACGGGCGATCGACCCGCCGCACAGTCCCGTCGATCGTGCCGTCTGCACGGCGGAAGAGACGGTCACGCTCGTGCCCCTTTCGGATTCGCAGCTGCGCATCGCGCTTCTTCCGTGGGTGGAGTGAGACAGGACCCTGTCCGGATGGCTTGGGCGTCCATCCGGGCCAACGCCGTGCCGATGGCCGTGCTCTGGTCGTTGGACACCGCCTCGTCCTGTCGTACTATTTGGTGCCTGGTGTGGCAGAGGCCTTGGCGCCGATTGCGTGTTGGCAGACGGAGCGCGGATGGGTGGCGGCGTTCCTCAACCGTCTTGTCTTCGCCGGCGTGATACCGGGCGCGTTCCTGCTGTCCCTGCGCACGCTCCGTCCCGCGCATCCGCTCGCTGTGGCGTGGACGCAAGGCCTGTGGTGCGCCGTTTGGGGCATTGTCTGCAACGAGTTCTACGCGCTTTAGGCCGCGCTCTTCGGCACGGGCGTCGATCCGCTGACGGTGTTGCTGCAGACGGCGGTGGATCAGTTCGTGTGGACGGTGCTGGTCATTGCGCCCGCCAACGGCGCGTTCTTTCTTTGGATGGGGTGCGACTTCTCGTTCGCGCGGACACGCCGTGCCTGGCCGCGTCGCGGCGGCGGCGACTGTCCGCCTCGGCTCGGGGCATTTTTGGTATAATGTCCGCTCAACAGAAGAACGCTAAGCCGTTTTCAAAGATATGAGCAATGAAGCAACTGTCGGCAGCCGGATTCGCACGTACCGCGAGCGTCTCGGCATGAGTGTCTACGATCTCGCGCAGAAAAGCGGGATCGACGAGCGCGTCGTCAACTCGATCGAGAAGGACGAAGTCCTTCCCGCGCTGGGTGTCCTCACGAAACTCTCCCGTGCGCTCGGCCAGCGGCTCGGCACGTTCATGGACGACCAGTTCAAGCCCGACCCGATCATCACGCGCGCGGCCGACATCGCGTCCGCGAAGGTCGCGCAGGAGGGGGTGAACGCGCTGGGCTACGCGAGCCATTCGCTCGCGCGCGGCAAGCCGGACCGGCATCTTGACCCGTTCCGCATCGAGTTCGCCGCGAACGGCGTCGAGGAACTCTCGTCGCACGAGGGCGAAGAGCTGATCATTTGCCTCGCGGGCGAGGTCGAACTCGCCTACGGGCCGGAGAAGACGGTCTTGAAGCCGGGCGACACGGCCTACTACAACGCCGTCGTCAAGCACGGGCTTCGCGCCCTCAACGGCCAGCCGGCCTCGATTTACGGCATCGTGTACATGCCGTTTTGAGAAATGATCGAACAATCGAATGGACGAATGGGCGCGAGGGTGAATGGTTTGGAAGTTTGGATGTTTTGAAACGAAAGGAGGAACTGATGGGTTGGTTTGAACCGAAGGCGGAGAAGCCGGCGATTCCGCCGGCGAAGGCGCTGTGGGCGATTTGCCCGAAGTGCAAGAGCCATTTCGAGAAGGCGGTCTGGAAGGCGAACAACGCGATTTGCCCGAAATGCAACTACCACGGGCGGCTGGCCGTCCGCGAGCGCATTGCGCAGGTCGCCGATGCGGGGACGTTCGCCGAGGTGTTCCGCGCGGTCTCGTATTCGGATCATCTCGCGTTCCACGACGCGACGGGGTCTTATAAGGAAAAGGTCGAGGCGACGATCCGGAAGTCCGGCGAGACGGAGTCGGTCGTCATGGGCACGTGCGCGATCGAGGGCCATCCCGTGATGCTGGGCGTCATGGACTTCGGCTTCATGGGCGGTTCGCTCGGCACGGGCACGGGCGAGCGCATTGCGCGGGCCTGCGAGCAGGCGATTGCCGAGCGGCGTCCGCTGATTCTCTTTTCCGCGTCGGGCGGCGCGCGCATGCACGAGGGCATTCTCTCGCTCCTGCAGATGGCGAAGACGTCCGCCGCGATCGCGCGCCTGAAGGAGGCGGGGCTTCCGTACGTCTCCGTCCTCACCGACCCGACGACGGGCGGCGTCTCGGCGAGCTTCGCGATGCTTGGCGACATCAACGTGACGGAGCCGAAGGCCCTCATCGGCTTTGCCGGGCGGCGCGTCATCGAGAACACGATCCACCAGAAGCTCCCGGCCGACTTCCAGTCGGCGGAGTACCTGGAGAAACACGGCTTCATCGACAAGATCGTCGAGCGCAAGGATCTCAAGAAGTTCCTCGCGAAGATGCTCAACTACTGGGGGTTCTGACATGACGGCTATCGAAAAGGTCAAGTTGGCGCGCGATCCGAAGCGTCCGCACCTGAAGGATTTCATCCGCGAGATCTGCTCCGACTTCGAGGAGCTTCATGGCGACCGCCTCGTGAACGACGACCGCGGGCTTGTCGGCGGCTTCGGGACGATTGATTCGGAGAAGGTTCTGATCCTCGGCCACAACAAGGGCGCGACGGTCGAGGAGAACATGGCGGCGAACTTCGGCATGGCGAATCCCGACGGCTATCGCAAGGCGATGCGCCTGGCGACGCTTGCGGAGAAGTTCCACGTGCCCGTCGTCACGTTCGTCGACACGCCGGGCGCGTATCCCGGCAAGGAGGCCGAGGAACGCGGGCAGGCCGAGGCGATTGCGAAGAGCCTGGAGTTCTTTGCGCGCCTGAAGACGCCGGTCGTCGTCGTCGTCACGGGCGAGGGCGGGTCGGGCGGCGCGCTGGCGATTGCCGTCGGCGACCGCATCCTGATGATGGAGAACGCGGTCTATTCCGTCATTTCTCCCGAAGGGTGCGCGGGCATCCTCTGGCGCGACGGGAAGAAGGCCCCCGAAGCGGCGGAGGCGCTGAAGATCACGGCGCATGACCTCGCGAAGCTCGGCGCGATCGACGCGATCGTGAAGGAGCCGGCGGGCGGCGCGCAGAAGAACCACCGCCTCGCGTGCGCGAACGTGAAGAAGGCGATTCTCAAGGCGCTCAAGGAACTCAAGGGCCTGTCGTCCGACGCGCTCCTCGACGCGCGCTACGCGAAGCTCCGCGCCTACGGCAACTTCTTCTGACGGCCGTGCGCCGAGGCTGGGCTCGCGGGAGATGATTCCTTCCGCGAGCGTTCTGTGGTATAATCCTCGCCATGGACGAGAAGCCCGAGATTCTGCTGGTCGAGGACGAGCGCGTCGTGCGCAAGTCCTTTCGCGCGCTCCTTGAGGCGGACGGCTTTGCCGTGCGCGAGGCGCGGGACGGCGCGGCGGGCGTCGCCGCCTATGCGGCGCGGCGTCCCGACCTCGTCATCCTCGACGTGATGATGCCGAAGCTGAACGGGCTGCAGGCGTGTGCGCAGATTCGGGCGCGCGACGCGCTTGTGCCGATCCTGTTCCTGACGGGCGTTCCGTCCGAGACGACCCAGCTGCGCGCCTACGGCGTCGGGGCGGACGATTACGTCGAGAAGGCGACGAACCCCGACCTTTTGCTGGCGAAGGTTCGTGCGGCCGTCCGTCGCGGCCGCGCCGTGCGCGCGCAGGAGGCGGCGTGTCGGCGAATCGCCCTTGGCACGGTCGAGGTCGATTCGCTGAGCCTTGAGATCTTCGTGGCGGGAAAGCCGGCCGGCCGCTTGACGAAGACGGAGGGCGACATTCTGCGCGCCCTGGCCGCACGACGCGGCGAGACGCTGACGGCGGATGCGCTCATCGCGGCCCTGCGCGGCACGGGGTTCGCCTGTTCGGACGCGATGCTCTACGTGCATGTCTCCAACTTGCGCCGGAAACTTGGCCCGGCGTCCAGTCTCTTGACGAGCGCGCGCGGCATTGGCTACACCCTCCTCGCCTGACGTGCCTTGGCGACTCCAAGGACTATCTGGTCGGCACAAGATGAGAAGCCTTGAATTGTTTAGCGGATGCGGAGGACTTGCAAAGGGCTTGGCACTGGCAGGATTTAAGCATTGCGCCTTTGTCGAACGCAA
Organism: uncultured Lentisphaeraceae bacterium; assembly: GCA_964420685.1. Taxonomy (GTDB): domain Bacteria; phylum Verrucomicrobiota; class Kiritimatiellia; order RFP12; family UBA1067; genus UBA1067. Next base: position 36,143 of record CAYQUI010000002.1, read on the forward strand.
CAAGTGGGCTTGTGAAAGCCTGCGCGCCAATTTCAATCCGGCGCTTGTTCACGAGGTGGACATTCGTGCGTTTGACTTCAAGACAGTTGGAAAGGTTGATCTAATCGCGGGGGGGGGCCTCCCTGCCAGCCGTTTTCGCTTGGCGGACTGGCGCGAGCGGACGCGGACGCGCGTTGCGCAAACGGTCTGGGAGACCATGTGTTCGTGGATGGGGCGCGCGAATATCCTGGACATACGGGGAGTGACTACGGCAAGCCCAGCAAGACCATTAAGGCTGGCGCACATGGCGTTCCCGGTGGCGAAAACATGATTCGCTTCCCTGATGGGTCGTTGCGCTACATGACGGTTCATGAAGCCAAGCTCATTCAGACGTTCCCTGATGACTATCGTGTCTGCGGGTCCTGGGGTGAGGCGTTGCGTCAGATAGGAAATGCCGTTCCCGTTCGCTTGGCGCAATTGATGGGGAGGCAGATGCGGTGCGCTCTTGTTTGCGCGCGCGGCTGTTCACGTCAGGTCGCCTAATCGCGTACGCGGGTTAGTGCCATTTCTCGAACCTTAAGATTACCTTAAGCCAACCTTAAGAAATCTTAAGGTAAATCTTAAGGTTGTCTTAAGGCTTCTTTTCCCTTTTTCTGCCATACTGTCCGCGTCTTCCATGAAGAAGGCGGAAAGGCAGGAAAAGATGTTGGCAAAATGCTATTCGGGCGCCATCAGCGGCGTGGACGCGCAGACGGTCGAGATCGAGGTCTACTCGGCGCTCGGCACGTCGCAGTTCGCGATCGTGGGTCTTCCCGACGCGGCGGTCAAGGAGGCGAAAGACCGGATTCCGACCGCGCTCAAGAACCAGGGGCTCGCTTCGAAGAAGGAGTTCGACGTCACGGTCAACCTCGCGCCGGCCGACGTGAAGAAGGAAGGGCCGATCTACGACTTGCCGATTGCCGTTGGCCTCCTCCGGGCGACGGGGCGCATCCGAAACGAGCATCTGGAGGACTATGCGCTCATCGGCGAGCTCGCGCTGTCGGGCGAGGTGCGTCGCGTGCGGGGCGTCTTGCCGATGGTTATCGAGATGAAGCGCATCGGCAAGCGCGCCGTCCTCGTGCCGGCGGAGAACGTCGAGGAGGCGAGCGTCGTCGCGGGCATTGACGTCATTCCCGTGCGCGTCCTGCAGGAGGCCGTCCTCTACCTGAACGGCGAACTCGACATTGCGCCGCGCACGACCGATTTGGCGACGCTTGTCTCCGACGGGCGCGATGCGGGCGAGGACTTTGCCGACGTGAAGGGGCAGGACGTGGCGCGTCATGCGCTGGAAGTCGCGGTCGCGGGCGGGCACAACGTCCTCATGATCGGAAGCCCCGGTTCGGGCAAGACCATGCTCGCGCGGCGCGTCCCGTCCATCTTGCCGCCGCTGACGGTCGAGGAGGCGCTGGAGGTCTCGCGCATCCACTCCGTCGCCGGCGCGGCGAAGGGCGGCGGCCGGTTCGTGACGCGCCGTCCCTTCCGCGCGCCGCATCATACGGTCTCGTCGATTGGCCTTTTGGGCGGCGGCGCGCATCCCGTGCCCGGCGAAGTCTCGCTCGCGCATCGGGGCGTCCTCTTCCTCGACGAGTTCGCCGAGTTCCCCCGGCAGGCGCTGGAGGTCTTGCGTCAGCCGCTGGAGGACGGGCACGTCTGCGTCTCGCGCGCGGCGGCCGCCTACGACTATCCGTCGAAGTTCATGCTCGTCGCGGCGATGAACCCCTGCCCCTGCGGCTACTACAACGACCCGACGCATGCCTGCCGCTGCGCGCCGAACGCCATCCTGAAATACCAGAGTCGAATCTCCGGCCCCCTCCTTGACCGCATTGACATCCAGGTCGAGGTTCCGCCCGTCGAGGCGAGCCGTCTGCCGCTGGCGGCGCCGGGCGAGCCGAGCGCCGCCATCCGCGCACGGGTGCTTGCGGCCCGCGCCATCCAGGCCGCGCGCTATCGGGGTCTGCCGGGCGTCCGCACGAATGCCGAGGTGCGCGGGCGCGACCTGGCCGACGTCTGCCGCTTTTCGCGAAAGGACTGCGAAGACCTCGTGCATCTCATCGAGCGGCTGCATCTCTCGGCGCGCGCCTATGACAAGGTGCTGCGCGTCGCGCGGACGATCGCCGACCTTGCGGAGTCCGAGGCCGTTTTGCCGGAACATCTGAACAACGCGCTTCTCTACCGTCGCATGGACAGTTCGGAAAACTCGTTCTGGATGTAACCCCACCCCCAACCTCCAAAC
>CAYQUI010000002.1:38493-79435 GCA_964420685.1 uncultured Lentisphaeraceae bacterium
CATGGACAGTTCGGAAAACTCGTTCTGGATGTAACCCCACCCCCAACCTCCAAACACCCCAACTTCCCAAACACCCAAACCTCCGCAACCCCAGAAAGGAACAGAAAATGAACGAAATCAGAAAGACCGGAACGCCCGCCGCGAATGTAACGCCCATCGGGCGCTTTCGCCCGAACCTCACGTTCTACCATCCGAACGCCAAGGGCACGGGCGGAGCCATCTCGCTGAATCTCCACCCGGCGCACGACGACGTGGGCGGCAGCATCATGGCGAAGGTCGCGAACCAGACGGCCGTCGCCGACCGCCGAGGGCCGAATCCGACGTTTGCGCGCTTCGACTGGGAGAACGCAATCTGCGTCAAGCTCGACTTCAACGATCTCTGCAAGATCCTTCAGGTCTTTCGGGGCGAATGCGAGTCGATTGATGACGGGCGCGGGCTCTACCACCGCTCGCCGGCGGGCGCGACGCGCATCGTGCTGCGCCGCCTCGTCACGCCGGTTCCCGGCTATTCGCTTGAACTTTATCGCACGCGCGCCGATGGCGTCAGCGAGGCGAATGCCCATCTTCTCATCAGCCCGACGGAGGCGTTGGGGCTGTGCGAGGCGATTTCCGGCTCGATGTCCCTCATCTGTTTCGGAATCCCGATGCTGGTCGCGCACGACACGTCGGCCTATCGCGAAAAGCTTCAGGAGGCCCGTCATGTCGCCGCGTCGTGAAATCGAGAACGTCGGCGTTCGCCATGGCGCTTGGGGTGAGGCGGTGGCGACGGATTTCCTTCGCCGGCGCGGCTACCTGATTGTCGACAGCAACGCGCGTCCCGTCGAGAGGGATCGTCGCCTCGAAATCGATCTTGTCGCATGGGACGAGGCAAGCGACACGATGGTCTTTGTCGAGGTGAAGCAGCACGCCGCGCCAACGGACTATTCGCGCCGCCTTCGGCGCGTGGATCGTCGCAAGCGCGAAAACCTGCGACGGGCGTGCAACGCCTGGCGGCGCGTCAACAAGTGGCACGGCAGTTTCCGCTTTGACGTCATCGAGATCTACGGCACGCCCGACGGTGGACGCCCCGTCATCGACCACATTGAAAAGGTTGACCTCTTCGCAAAGCCAGGTCGCTTCGTGAAGTGGGGATAAGACGCACACCCCAACTCCAAACCCCCAAACCTCCCAAACCCCCAAACCAAGACCCCACGAAAGGAGAAACGAACCATGAAACTCACGACGGCACTAGAAGAAGTGATGAAGACCATTCGAAAGGAATTTGGCGAAATGTCGATTCTGCGGCTCGGAGATGCGGCGGACTCGTCTGTTGAGGCGATTTCGACAGGCGCGCTCTCGCTCGATCTCGCGCTGGGCGTCGGCGGGCTTCCGCGCGGACGCATCGTCGAGTGCTACGGGCATGAGTCGTCCGGCAAGACGACGCTCGCGCTGCACGTCGTCGCGAACGCGCAGAAGGCGGGCGGCACGGCGGCGTTCATCGACGCGGAACACGCGCTCGACCCGACGTATGCGCGGAAGATCGGCGTCGATCTCGAAGGCCTGATCGTCTCCCAGCCGAACTCCGGCGAGGAGGCGCTGACGATCTGCGAACAGCTGGTGCGGTCGGGCGCGCTGGATGTCGTGGTCGTCGATTCGGTCGCGGCATTGACGCCGCAGGCGGAAATCGACGGCGACATGGGTGACGCGCACGTCGGGCTTCAGGCGCGTCTCATGTCGCAGGCGATGCGCAAGCTCACGGCGACCCTGTCGCAGACGAAGACGCTCTGCATCTTCACGAACCAGGTGCGCGAGAAGATCGGCGTCATGTTCGGCAACCCCGAGACGACGCCCGGCGGGAAGGCCCTCAAGTTCTACGCGACGTGTCGCCTGCAGGTTCAGCGCATTGGCGCGATCAAGAGCCCGTCCGGCGAGGTCGTCGGCAACCGCACGCGCGTGAAAGTCGTCAAGAACAAGGTCGCTGCGCCGTTCGCGGAAGCCGAGTTCGACATTCTCTATTCGTGCGGCATCTCGCGCGAAGGGTCAATTCTCGACGCGGCCCTCGCGCGAGGGCTTGTCGAGAAGCGCGGCAGCTGGCTCGCCTTCGGCGCCCGCCAGCTCGGTCAGGGACAGCTCGCGGCGATCGCCTTCCTGAAGGAACATCCCGAAGTCGCGGACGAACTTGTTGCCGGCGTGCGGGAAAGGGCGGCGGGTGGAACGGGAAAGGAGGCGTCATGGCGGGCCTCGGCCTGACGGAGCGGCATGTCCAGGCGATCTGGTACGACGCGGCTCTCCGCCCGAAGCGTCTCGTCACGCGGCGTGGCAGCGAGGTCGTCGTCGTGAGTCCGGGCGACTGGAATCTCGGCCCCGGCCCGGACTTCCGGCGGGCCGTGCTGGAGGTCGGCGCGGAACGCCGGCGGGTCGTGGGCGATGTCGAGGTTCACCTGACGCCGGGCGATTGGGACTTCCACCGGCACGGCGCTGATCCGAATTACCGAAACGTCATTGCGCACGTGACGTGGCGCGGCGGGCCAGTTCCGGCATCGCTCCCGGCGGGGGCTCTTTCCATCTGGCTCGGACGGTTCGTGACGGCCGATCTTTCGTTCGCGCCCGAGCAGATCGACCTGGCGGCCTATCCCTTCGCCCGTCTGCCGCTCGACGGTCGTCCTTGCGAGCGACGCTTCGGCAACGATCCCGATGGCGCGCGCGCGGTTCTGTCCGCCGCCGGACGGCATCGCCTGCGGATGAAGGCGCGGCGACTCGCGGGACGGCTCTGCGAACGGGCGCGAAGCGTGGACGGGCGGGCGAAGGACGCGGTCGCGGCGGCGCGGCGGCAGGTTTTTTACGAGGAGGTGATGACGGCGCTTGGCTATGCGAAGAACGCCGCGCCGTTTCGCCGCGTGGCCGAGCGCGTCCCGCTGGAGGCCTTGCCGTGCGAGACGGCGGCGGCGCAGACGGCGTTTCTTGTCGCGGGCTCGTTCGAGACATGGGAACGGACGGGGCTGCGTCCGTGGAATGCGTCGGAAAGCCGTCTCGCGCATGCGGCGGAATCCTTTACGGAGACGCCCGTAATGGCGTTGTGTGACGTACATGACTTCTCACGGTCGGCGTGCCGTCAGATGCTCGCCGCGATGTGCGGGGCGCGGCGGCGGGACGAGGGCGGCCAGCGGGAACGGTGCATGGGGCGTGGCCGCGCGGCGGCGATCCTCGCGAACGTGATTGCGCCGTTTGCGCTCGCCGAGGAGCGGATGGGCGATGTGCCGGACTGGCTGCCGCCGGAAGACGTGTCGGAGCCGGTGCGGCTGACGGCATTTCGACTCTTCGGGCGCGACCACAATCCGGCGGCGTTTTACGCGGACAATGGCCTTTTGATTCAAGGGCTTCTCCAGATTCACCGCGACCACTGCCTCCGTCATCATCCTGACTGTGCCGTCTGCGAACTGGGAAAGGACAGCCCCGATTCGTTGAAGCGGGGGTGAGGGTTTGGCGTGGGGACATTGCCTTTTCAAAGGGGATTTTGATAAAATATGCGCCTATGGAAACGACAGAACTTTGTCCCTGCAACTCTGGCAAGACCCTTGGCGAATGCTGTGGGCCCGTCATCGCCGGAACGGCGAAGGCCGAAACGGCGGAAGCGCTCATGCGCGCCCGCTACACGTCGTATGCGACGGGCGACGTCGCGTTTTTGAAGACGAGCGCGACGGCGGCCGTTCAGGCCGAGTTCGACGAGGAGACGTCCCGTGCGTGGTCGCGTGCCGCCGAGTGGCACGGGCTTGAGATCATCCGCACGGAAGGTGGGCAGGCGGGCGACACGGAGGGTGTCGTCGAGTTCCGCGCGCTCTACACGGCGAACGGCGAGTTTTGCAACCATCACGAGGTCTCGCGCTTCGTGAAGGAGGCGGACGGCTGGAAGTTCGCCGACGGCGATTTCGTCGGCGAGAAGCCGATTGTGCGCGAAGAGCCGAAGATCGGTCGCAACGACCCGTGTCCGTGCGGGAGCGGCAAGAAGTACAAGAAGTGCTGCGGGCGGGGCAAGTGAGCTCGAATCCCGATTTCGACCGTTGGTATGCGGCAAAGAGCGCACGCTTTCTGCTGGAGCCGACGCATCGTCTCGCGACCTTCGGGAACACGCTCGTCAACTATCATCTCATTTCGGAACTCGCGGACTATCCGGGGAAGATCCGCATCCGCGAGGGCCGGCTGGAGGCGCATCAGCCGCGCGTCATCACGCCGCGCTTCCAGGAGACCGAGTTCGAGGGCTTCGGCGAGGCGGCAAAGGAATACTTCGACTTCCTCAAGTCGCATGAGGATCACTTGCGGATTCTGCAGTACGGCTATCACCTGAAGTCCGACAACTTCTCCGAGCAGATCGTGACTGACAGCCTTGCGGCCGTCACGGCGCGCGTGAAGGAGGCCGTTCTCGCTTCCGGCGACACGTTCGCGGCGGTCATCCAGTGCGTGGACGAGCCGTGGGACGTCGCGCTCGTGGAACTTTGGCTGCGTGAGATCAACCGCAGCGCACGAGGGAACATCGACGAACTCCAGAAAAGCGGGAAGCTGTTTTGAAGGCAGGGGAAGTGCTCGGATAATCGAATGTTCGAATGCGGATTCTAGATTAGGAAGGTTTTGAAGAGATGGAACGTCAGACGAAAGTCATTGCAATCGCGAACCAGAAGGGCGGTGTCGGGAAGACGACGACGGTCGTGAACCTGGCGGCGGCGCTTTCGGCCCGCAAGCGCGCGGTGCTCGTGATTGACCTCGATCCGCAGGCGCATGCGACGCTGGGTCTTGGGCTTGAGAAGCAGCCGGGCGTTTCGATGTATCCCGTCCTCACGGGCGCGAAGGATGTCGCGGAGGTCATTCAGCCGACGAAGTGGGACAACCTGAATGTGATTCCGTCCGAGGTCGATCTCGCGGGCGCCGAGGTCGAGCTTGCCATGCGCAATGACCGGCTGGAGATCATTCGCAACGTGCTTGCGCCCGTCAAGGCGTCTGGCGCGTTTGACTACATCATTTTGGACTGTCCGCCCTCGCTCGGCCTGGTCATGACCTCGGCCCTTGCGGCGACGGATTCCGTGCTTATCCCGTCTCAGGCGGAGTACCTGGCGATGGACGGCCTTGCGCTTATCACGAACTCGATCGAGAAGCTGCGCGCGGGCGTGAATCCGACGCTGGAGCTCAACGGCATCGTCTTCACGATGGTGAACGCGGTCGCGCGACTGACGACGGACGTCATCGAGGAAGTGCGCGCGCACTTCGGCGAGAAGGTCTACGAGACGGTGATTCCGCGCAACGTGCGCGTTTCGGAGGCCCCGTCGATGGGGACGCCGGTCGTTTTCCTTGACGCGCGCTCGAAGGGCGCCGAGGCGTACAAGGCCTTTGCCTGGGAGTTCATGGCGAAGAACCCGACGCGCTTTGCCGCGCCGCCGCCCGCGCCCGTCCCGCCACCTCCGCCGCCGCCCGCCCCCGCGCCCGAACCGGCCTCTGCGCCCGAACCGAACGCGGGGACGGAATCCGTGGCGGATGACGCGGCGGCGTCGCTCCCGCAAGGCTGAGTCCGGGAGGCGACGGATGCGGCGTGCGCTCGTGACCGCCCTGTCGGTGTCTGCTGGGTTCTTCGTGCTGTACGCGCTGACGGCCCAGCGCGGGATGGGGTGGGGTGATTCGGCCGAGTTCCAGGATTGGGTCTTGCGGCATTCCGCGTTCATCTGCGGGCCGCAGTTCTCGAATGCGCATCCGTTCTACGTTTCGTTCTGCCGTGCCGTCGCGCGGACGCCGTTTGCGGTGACGCTCGTCTCGTCCTTCTTTGGCGCGCTGTCCGTTGGCGGACTCTATCTCTGCACACGCCGCGTGGCGCTCTCTGTCCTTTTCGGACTCTCGCAGATGCTGTGGTGGCTGTCGGCCGTCGCCGAAGTCCAGACGATGAGCCTGGCGCTGACGGCCGTGGAGACGGCCTTGCTCATTTCGCTGACCGAGGCGGAAGCGACGACCGAGGCGCGGACGGCGCGCGCGAACGCCGCGCGTCTCTTTCTGCTGGCGGTCATTTCGGGGGTGCACCTCGGCGTCCACAATTTTGCCGTCCTCTCGTGGCCGATTCTCGTGTGTCTGCCGGTTGTGCTGGTTCGTCGGGGCGTCTGTCGCACGGGCGGCGCGGCGTGTGCGCTGCTGGGCTGGCTGCTGGGCGCGTCCGTCTGGCTCTTCCATCTCGTGGCGCGTGGGCCGAAAGACGTCCTGGTTGGTGCGTATGGCGCGAAGGCGATCGGGATTCTCCCGACGAACGGAGTTCAGACGGCCTTCAACTTCGCGCTGGCGGCCCTTTCGTTCTTCGTGCCGCTCGCGCTCGCGTGGTGGAATCGGCGGACGCTCCGCGCCATGTTTGCGCCCGCGCGGCTGTTCGGTGGGGCGGACGGCTTCTTGCTCGCGCTCCTTGTCGTCAATTTCCTTTTCTTCGTGCGCTACTTCGTCCCCGACCAGTCGCAGTTCCTGTTGCCGACGCTGTTCTACGCCTATGTCCTCCTCCGGCGCGTCGGGCCAAGCGTGAACCGCGCGGTTGCGCTGGCCGTCTTGCAGGTCCTCTTGCCGATTTTCTTCTACTTCATCGTCTCGCAGTTGCCCGTGCCGCCGGAGCGGAAGGAACGGCATCCCGGACGCAACGAGGCGCGCTACTTCTGTCTGCCATGGAAAATCTGACGCTTTCGGTTGTCATCCCGACGAAGAACGAGGCGGCGAACATCGCTGCCTGCATCCGCGCGTTCGACGACGTGCGCGATCGCGTCGAGGTCATCGTCGTCGACAACGCCTCGACGGACGGCACGCCGGCGATTGCGGCGGAACGGGGCGCGCGCGTCTTCGAGAAAGGCCCGGAGCGTTCGGCGCAGCGCAACCTTGGCTGGCGCGCGGCGCAGGCGGACTGGGTCGTCATTCTCGATGCGGACATGATCTTGCCGCCGGAGACGGTTGCGGAGATTCTGGCGGTCGCGGCGCGTGCGCCGCAGCAGGCGGCGGACGCGCCCGTGGCGTACTGGATCCCTGAGGTGCGCACGGGCGCCGGCCTTCGCGTGAAGGCGCGCAATTTCGAGCGGAGCTTCTATGACGGCACGTGCATCGATGCGCTGCGGCTCTTCCGCACGTCCGTCCTGGAGGCGACGGGGGGCTATGACGAAAGCCTGATTGCGGGTCCGGAAGATTGGGAACTGGATCTCCGCGTGCTCGCGACAGGCGCGAAGTGCGCCGTCCTCAAGGGCCATCTGATCCACAACGAAAAGCGGTTGACGCTGCGGCGAATGCTCGCGAAGAAGGCGTACTACACGAAGTCGATGGCGGCCTATCAGGCGAAATGGCGCGGACATCCGGCGTTGCGGAAGCAGTTTGGCCTCGCCTACCGCTATTTTGGCGTGTTCGTCGAGAACGGCAAGTGGAAGCGGCTCGTGGCGCATCCGATCCTCGCGGCGATCATGTACGCCGAGCGGATACTCGTCGGGCTGACGTATCTTCTTCATCGCTAATCGCTTACAGGAGGAACCGGAAGATGGACAGGGCAGAAAAGGCGGCGGCGCTTTTCATGGGCGGCTACAACTGCGCGCAAGCGGTCTTTGCGGCGTTCGCGGACGAATTCGGGCTGGACGAGACGTTGGCCGCGCGTCTGGCGTGCGGGCTGGGTGGCGGCGTCGGGCGGATGCGCGAGGTCTGCGGGGCGGTCTCGGCGGCAGCGATGGTGCTGGGCATGCGCCATGGCCCGGACAAGACGGCGGCCTATCCGGTGATTCAGGATTTCTGCGCCCGATTCAAGGCCGAGACCGGTTCGATCGTCTGTCGCGAGCTGCTGGCGGGTACGGGCGCGACGACGGGCGGCGCGCCGGAGGCGCGCACGGAGACCTACTACCGGAAGCGACCCTGCGTCGAGCTCGTCAAGCTCGCCGCGTCGTTGCTGTCAACGCCGACGGTCGGCAAGTAGTCCAGGAGCTCGTCGAATCGGTCGAGGCGCACGGTGTAGCGCGATTCGCCGAGTTGGCCGAACCCATAGGCGCAGAACGCGCTTTTCACGTTTGCGTTCGCCGCGCAGTCGAGATCCGTCCAGCTGTCGCCGACCATCCAGTCTTGGGGCGAGAGCCGATGGCCGCGCATCCGTGCGGCGCAGTCCAGGAGCGGGCGTGCGGACGGCTTCATTTCCGCGCAGTCGCCGCCCGCGATCACGGCGTCGCCGAAGAGGGCGGCGAGCCCGAACTTTTCGAGGATCGCCCGCGTCGCGAAGTTCGGCTTGTTCGTGTTGATGCCGAGAAGCCAGCCGCGCCGGGCGAGTTCCTCCAGCGTTTCGCGCACGCCTGGATAGAGCGTGACGGATTCGCAGCAGTGCTCGGCGTAATGGCTGCGGAAGCGCGCGGTGACGGCCTCGCCCGCCTGTTCGGGAATCGCATGCGCGAGCAGATAGCGCGCGCCGCGTCCGACGAAGCCGATGACGGTCTCCTGCGGCAGTTCCGCCAGCCCGAGGTCGCGTCGCGTGTGGTTGACGGTCGCGGCCAGGTCGGCTTTCGAGTCGATCAGCGTTCCGTCCATGTCGAAGAAAACGGCAGATGTCATGAGTCCTTCTTCCTCTTTGAGAATTCGCAGCCGCAGTAGGACTGCCGGTAGAGGCCCAGCGTGGCCGCCCGTTGGACGGACAGCTTGAAGCCTTCCCTCTTCTTGAAGTCGATTGCGAGAAAGCGCGGCGGCGGGCGTGTGGCCGTGTCGCCTGTCGCCGACGCGGCGGCTTCTCCGGCGGCGAAGACGACGGGGCTGACCTTGTGCGGCGAGACGGTGAGCGAGGTCGTGAAGGCCTCCAGCCCGTGCGCAGCGGCGTAGTCGGCGGCCTTTGAAAGGCTGTAGCGGAAGCAGCGCGCACACCGTTCGCCTTTTTCGGGGGTGCCCTCGAAGCCGGCCGCGACCGTGCGCAGCCAGTCCGCATGGTCATAGGGAAGCGCGACGAACGGAACGCCCTCCGCGCGCGCCAGCTCGGCGGCGGCGGCCCGGCGGCGCTCGAATTCCTCTTCCGTGTCGATGTTCGAGTTCGCGAAAAGGAGCGTGACGGCATGGCCGGTCTCCGCGAGGCGCGGCACGCAGGCGGACGCGCACGGCCCGCAGCACGCATGGAGGACGACGGTCATGGCCTCTCCTTTGTCTTGGAGACGGCGGCGTCGAGCACCTTCCGAATCTGCCGCGCCACGGCGTCCGAGGGGTCGATGACCTCGGCGCGGCCGGCGCAGACGGCTTCGATGACGGGCTTCAGGTGGGGAAAGTGCGTACAGCCGAGCACGATCTGGTCGGCTCCGGCCTTCAGCAGCGGTTCGATTCGGCGGCGGACGATTCGTTCGACCTGTGCGCCGGACGTCTCGCCGCGCTCGACGAGCGCGACGAACTCGTCCGCGATGACGGCCAGCACCGTGACGTCCTTCGCGAAACGCGCCTTCGTCTCGTTGTAGAGCCGTCCGTTGAAAGTCCCCGCCGTCGCGAGGACGCCGACGACGCCCGTCTTCGACCGACGCGCGGCTGGCTTGAGCGCCGGTTCAAGACCGACGAACGGGATCTCGGGGAAGCGCGCGCGCAGGACGTCGATTGCCGCCGCCGTCGCCGTGTTGCAGGCCACGACGACGAGTCCGCAGCCCCGGCGCAGGAGTTCCTCGGTGTTCGCAATCGAAAGACGCACGATCTCCTCCGTCGGTCGGTTGCCGTAGGGGCAGTGCGCCGAGTCGGCGAGGTAGTCCGTCGCGACGTCGGGGCAGAGCCGCCGAAATGCGGCACGGATGCACGTGCCGCCGATGCCGCTGTCGAAGAACCCGACCTTCAGGCCGTCCGCGTCACGCCTCATCGGACACTTTCCGGCGCAGGGCCTTGATGGCCGCATGGGCGTGCTTGGCGTCCAGCATCTTCTGCTTCTGGCGGCGGGAGCGGCGGCGTTTCTGGCGGCGAATCTTCTCGCGGCGCTGCTGGGCCTCGCTCGTGCGGCGGTGTTCGCGCGCGAGAATCGCCTCCGCCAGCGCGCGCCGCGCGAGCCAGCGGTTCGTTTCGCGGCTGCGCGTTTCGCCGCAGCGGACGGACAGCCCGCTTGGGCCGTGCGCGAGGCGGACGACGCTCGACGTCTTGTTCGTCTTCTGTCCGCCGGGACCGCCGCCGAGAATGAAGCTCTCGTCGAGGTCTTCCTCGAAGAGGGACGCTTCGGTCATCAGCGTCTTGATCTTCTCAATCGTTTCGGGGGAAATCATTCGTGTCACACCTTCCGGCGCACAGGTTTGCGTGAACGGGGCGAATTATACCACAAGACTGCGGACGCGGCAAATGCGCGGGCGATTATGCTATAATTCGCCAAGGAGGAATGGTCATTGACGGCAAGGCCTATGTCACGCTTGACATGACGAACCTCTGCCCGTTCGTGCGGATCGTCCTTGATTCAAAAAACTTGATTCAAATTGATTCAAAGTCGGTCGTGGCGTGATTAAAACCTTCAGAAAGGGGTCGGAGATGAACGGAACAAGATGGGCGATGATGGGGGCGTGCCTCGTGGCGGGGGCGGCTGGTGCGGCAACCTTGCCGACGCGCGTGGGCGATTGGCAGGTGCAGGCGGACGGCGTCACCTTTACGGTTGATGCCGAACCGCTTGTGCGCATCGTGGGCGAGCGGCTGACCGCGTTGCCCGAAAAGCCGAAAGGCGGCTGGTATGTGGGCGGGTGGCAGCGCGGGCTGCGCCTCAAGGAACTGATCGCCTGCGAATGTTCCGTCTCGGGTGCGCTGGTGCCGGAGTCCGTCGTCGTTCGGGCGGCGGACGGTTCGGTGCTGGCGGAAGGGCGGGACTATGAACTCGAAAAGGATTGGGCGGCCGTGGCTCGTCTGGCGGGCGGCCGCATCGGGCCGGCGGATGCCGTCTTCGTCGATTACGCCTATCGTCCGCAGCGGCTTGACCGTCTTGTCCGCGCGGCGGACGGGCGGCCCGCGTTGCGCAAAGGCGTGGCCAAGGCCTCGAATCCCGTGATGCCCGCGTTGACGTCGGGCGACATGCCTCTTGCGACGATCTGGCTGGACGGGAAGACGACGAAACTTGAGGCGCGCAACTTCTATCCCGTCCTGGAGACGGCCTTTCCCGAATCGGACGCGCCCGGCCCGTGCGTGGCCGAACGGCTGGCGCCGAAGACCTACGGCAAGCTCGTGCGCGGCGAGCCCGTGACCATTCTGGCGTGGGGCGACAGCGTGACGGAGGGGAAGTTCCTGCCGGCGCGCGATCACTGGCAGCAGCAGTTCGTCCGCCGTCTGCGGAAGCGGTTCCCGACGAGCGCGATCACGCTCGTGAGCAACGGCTGGGGCGGACGGAACACGGCGACCTTCCTCGACGAGAAGCAGGCCCCGTCCGGTCATCCGCACAACTACGTGGAGACGGTTCTCGGCGCGAAGGCCGACCTTGTGATCATGGAGTTCGTGAACGACTGTGGCCTTGTCCGCGCCGAGCAGGTTCAGGCGCGCTACGACCGCATCCTCGGCGACCTCGCCGCGCGCGGTGCGGAACTGTGCGTCCTCACGCCGCATTACACGCGGGCGGACTGGATGGGCCTGTCCGACCCGACGGCGACGACGGAAGACCCGCGTCCCTACGTCCGGCATCTGCGCGCGTGGTGCGCGTCGCGTTCCGTCGCGCTGGCGGACGCCTCCCTGCGCTGGGGGCGGCTGGCGCGCCAGGGACTGCCGTACCAGACGCTTCTGGTGAATGAAATCAACCATCCGAATGCCGTCGGGATGTCGTATTTCGCCGACGCGCTGATGGCGCTTTTCCGTCAAAATTGACGAAAAGCGCCCCTGCCCCTGTGCGGGGGTCGCCGTGTCAGCGCGGCAACGGCCACTTTTTGCTATAATACGTCGCATGGGTATCAAGATTCTAGGAACGGGGAGCTATTTGCCCCCGAAAGTCCTTACCAACGAGGACATCGCGGCGGCGCTCGACACCTCCGACGAGTGGATTTACTCGCATACGGGAATCCACGCGCGGCACGTGGCCGAAGAGGGCGAAACGACGTCCACGATGGCCGCGAAGGCCGCGAAGGCCGCGTTGGATGCGGCGGGGCTGGCGCCGGCTGACGTCGGGCTGATCGTGCTGGCGACTTCGACGCCCGACTACAACACGTTTCCTTCGACGGCCTGCATCGTGCAGGGGCTTCTCGGCTGCACGAACGCGGGGGCCTATGACCTGCAGGCGGCGTGCGCGGGCTTCGTCTACGCGCTGGAGCAGGCGCGCGGATGGCTCGCCTGCAATCCGGGGCAGAAGGCGCTCGTCATCGGCTCGGAGTGCCTGACGCGCATTGTGGACTGGACGGACCGCGGCTCGTGCATCCTCTTTGGCGACGGCGCGGGCGCGGTCGTGGTCGGCTCGGACGGAGAGACGTCCGTCCCGGCGGCGGCGACGATTCTGGGGGCGGACGGTTCGGGCCGCCATTTCATCCAGCGCACGGGCGGCACGATGGCGTCGTTGCCGCTCGACCCGCAGACGGGCATACCGACGGCCGAGCCGCAGATGCAGCGTCCGACGCTCTCGCTCATGGGCCATGAGGTCTTCGCGTTCGCCGTCAAGACGATGTCGCGCGTGACGTGCGACCTCTGTGCGCGCAAGGGCGTCGAGACCTCGTCGCTCGACCGCGTCTTCGCGCATCAGGCGAACGGGCGCATCATCGAGGCGTGTGCGCGGCGCATGAAGCTGCCGCTTGAGAAGTTCTGGCTCAACCTTCAGGACACGGCCAACACGTCGGCCGCGTCCATTCCGATTTCCCTGGATCAGGCGGTGCGCGCGGGCGAGCTCAAGGACGGCATGAACGTCGTTCTCGTCGGCTTTGGCGCGGGCCTGACCTTTGGCGGGACTTATTTGACCTGGCCTTGTCTCTAATTTCCAAAAAAAGGAAGCAAACCATGAAGAAAGTGATGATCACTGGCATCGGCATGCTCTGCGCGAGCGGCAATGGCAAGGCAGCCGCCTGGGCCAACATCAAGGCGGGCAAGCCGGGCATCGGCCGCATCTCGAAGTTCGACCCGTCCCGCTGCACGTCGCAGGTCGCGGGCGAGGTGAAGGACTTCGCGGCCTATGCGATCGGCGGCGGGCTGATCGACAAGCGCGAGGCGCGGCACATGGCGCTCTTCTCGCAGTATGCCGTCGCGGCGGCGGTCGAGGCCTGGAAGGACGCCGGCTACACGGACGAGGCGAAGCCTGACATGGCTCGCGTGGGCGTCCTGATCGGCAACGGCATCGGCGGGCTGGACGTGACGGGCGACAACTACAAGGTGCTCTTCGACCGTGGCCCGGATCGCGTCTCGCCGCTGGCGATTCCCGAACTGATTCCGAACGAGGCGGCGGGCAACATCGCCATCGCGCTGGGCGCGAAGGGCCCCGCGCAGGTCATCGTGACGGCGTGCGCGTCCTCGACGGACGCCCTGGGCTTCGCGCTGGACATGATCCGCGCGGGCCGTGCCGACGTCATCGTCGCGGGCGGAACCGAGGCGGCCGTCACCGAGTTCGCGATTGGCGGCTTCATGAAGATGAAGGCCCTCTCGACGCATTACAACGACGCGCCCGAGACGAGCTGCCGTCCGTTCACGAAGGGCCGCGACGGCTTTGTCATGGGCGAGGGCGCGGCCGTTCTCGTGCTGGAGAGCGAGGAGCACGCGAAGGCGCGCGGCGCGCAGGTCTACGCGGAGCTCGCGGGCTATGGCGCGACGTGTGACGCCTACCACATCACGGCGCCGGATCCGTCCGGGGAGGGTGCGATCAAGGCGATTGAGATCGCGCTGAAGGACGCGGGCGTCACCGACCGCTCGACCGTCGACTACATCAACGCGCACGGCACGTCGACGCACCTGAACGACCAGATGGAGACCAAGGCGTTCAAGACGATCTTCGGCGAAGAGGGCGCGAAGAAGATCAACGTCTCCTCGACGAAGTCGATGCACGGCCATCTCCTCGGCGCGACGGGCGCGCTGGAGGCGGCGATCACGGCGCTTGCGATCAAGGAGGGCTTCGTGCCGCCGACGATCAACTACGACGAACCGGACCTTGAGGTTGACGTCGCGAAGGGCGAGACGCCCCTCGACCTCAACTACACGCCGAATGCGGGCGTCGCGCGCGACATTCGCGTTGCGCTTTCGACGTCGCTGGGCTTCGGCGGACACAACGGCATCCTCGTGCTGAAGAAGGCCTGATCGCGAACATGGAATTCCCTCAGTTCAAGACCGTCTACAACCAGAGCGGCGAATCGCTGCTGCCGCACCGTCCGCCGTTTCTCTTCGTTGACCGGCTGCTGTCGGCCGACGAGACGGGCGGCATCGGCGAGTACACGTTCACCCGCGAGAAGAACGACTTCTTCAAGGGGCATTTCCCGACTTACCCCGTTGTGCCGGGCGTCGTCCTCATCGAGGCGATGGCGCAGGTCGCGGGCGCAGTCGTCGTCGCGCGCGGCGTGCTGGGCGCGAGCGCGACGTTCCTGCTGGCGGCCGTCTCCGATGCGCGCTTCCGCCATCCGTTCCGTCCGGGCGACAGGCTTGTCACGGTCGTCGAGACCGTGCGCGTGAAGAAGCCGCTCGGCATCTTCAAGTTCAAGGGCTATCTGAACGGCGAGGCGGACGCGAAGGGGCTTCCGGCCGTGGAGTGCTCGGTGAAGTGCATGATGGGCGACGGAGGCGACGCGGCATGATCCGAATCGTCACGGCGGGCGACCGCCGCCTCGCCGCGTTCAATGCGCGGCCCGCGTTTCCGGAGGAGGCCGAGAAGGCCGCCGCTGCCGCGCTGGCTGACATCCGTGCGCGCGGCGACCGGGCTGTCCTCGACCTCGTCGCGAAGTTCGAGGGCTTCAAGGCGCGCCGCGCGGCGGACCTCAAGGTCGATCTTGCGGCCGTCTCCGAGAAGGGGCTCGACCCGACGCTCGTCAAGGCCGTCAAGGACGCGCATCGCCGCGTCCTCGCGTTCTCGAAGGCGTCGCTTCGGCAGCCGTGGTCGATGAAGACGCCGAAGGGCGGTTCGGCCGGCGAGTTCTATTCGCCGATGGATCGCGTGGGCGTCTACGTGCCGGGCGGCACGGCGCCGCTGGCCTCGACGGCGGTCATGACCGTCACGCTCGCGAAGGCGGCGGGCGTGAAGGAAATCGTCGCCTGCACGCCCGCCGGGAAGGACGGGAAGGTCAATCCCGTCCTGCTGTTCGCGCTCAAGCTCGCGGGCGCGACGGAAGTCTATCGCGTCGGCGGCATCCAGGCGATCGGCCTCCTGGCGTTCGGCACGAAGACGTGTCGCAAGGTGCAGAAGATCGCAGGTCCGGGCAACGCCTTCGTCACGGCCGCGAAGCGCCAGGTCTATGGCTACGTGGCAATCGACCAGGTCGCGGGCCCGAGCGAGATCGCCGTCCTTACCGACGGGTCGGTGGACGTGCGGTGGATCGCGGCCGACCTCCTGTCCCAGGCCGAGCATGGCTCCGGCTACGAGAAGTCGCTTTGCGTCTGCACGGACGCCGCGTTCGCCGAGAAGATCCGCGCGGAAGTCCTCGCCCAGACGAAGACGCTTTCGCGGCGTGCGCTCGTCGAGCGCGTCATCGCCCGCGACGGCATCCTTATCGTCGTCGCGAAGAACGTCGCGGAGGGCCTGGCCGTCGTGAACGCCTTTGCGCCCGAGCATTTCGAGATCATGACGAAGGACGCGCTCAAGGTGATGAAGGGCGTTCGGTCGGCCGGCGCCGTCTTCGCGGGCGCGTGGACGCCTGAGTCGGCGGGCGACTTCGTCGCGGGTCCGTCGCACGTGCTGCCGACGGGCGGCGCGGCGAACATGTTCAATGGCCTCACGCCGGACGACTTCCGCCGTCGTCACAGTTTCGTTGCCTTCACGCGGGAGGATCTCGCGCAGACGAGGCCCACGATCGAGGCGTTTGCCGCCGTCGAGGGGTTGGATGGTCACGGCCGCGCCGCGACTGTCCGCTTCGAATGACCTTTCTCCAAAGGCATGCCTATGGCATCGGCTGCGCCCTTGGCGCAGCCGTATGGCCGTTTCTCGGCAAGCGGCGGAGGCTGGCCGTCGACAACATCCTGCGGGCGAAGGTGACGAGCGACCCGGACGAGGCGCGGCGGATCGCCCGAAAGTCGCTCTGCCATCTTGCCGGCCACATCGGCGAGGCACTCTTCGTTCCGTCGGTCGTCACGCGGGCGAACTTCCGCGACCACCTCGACACGTCGGGCGCGCCGCCCGCGCTCGTGAAGCTCCTGCTTGACACGCCGGACCGTCCGATCCTGCTTGTCTCGTCGCACCATGGCGTCTGGGAGGCGGCGACGAACATTCTCTCGTTCGCGCGGCCGATGATCGCCATTGCGCGCGTGCAGAACAACCGGCTTGTCGCGAAGTGGATGAAGAAGCACCATTTCCGGGGCCCGGTCACGATCGTGGACAAGAACCATGGCTTCACGCCGGCCGTTTTGGCGCAATGGCAGCAGACGAATGCCGCGATGACGATCTTGATGGATCAGCACGCGGGGAAGGGCGGCGCGCGGCTCTCGTTCTTCGGTCGTCCGGCGCGGACGTATACGACGGCGACGCGCCTCGCGATGCGGACGGGCGCGCCGATCGTGGTCGGCTCTTTCGTGCGCGTCGCGCCCTACCGCTATCGGCTGGTCGCGTCGGGCGGCCCGGTCGTTCTCTCGAAGACGTCCGACCGGGACGCGGCGACGCAGCTCTTGAACGACCGACTGGAGGAGGCGATTCGCCAGTATCCCGAACAGTACCTGTGGATGCATCGGAGATGGCGCGATGACTAACGTGACCATCTCGCTGATCTGCGATTTCCTCTGCCTGGGGCTGAGCCTCGTCTTCCTCTGGTCGACGCTGATTGTCCTCGTGGGCCTTATCAAGCCCGCGAAGTCCCATCCGAAAGCCGCGCGGAAGCTGTCGTTCGCCGTTCTCGTCTGCGCGCGCAACGAAGAGTCCGTCATTCGTCTGCCGGTGAAGAGCGCGCTGCTCGCGAAGTATCCGTCCGACTGCCGCGAGGTGATTGTCCTGGCGGACAACTGCACGGATCGCACGGCCGAGGTCGCCCGCGCGGCGGGGGCGACGGTCTGGGAGAAGATGACGCCAAGCCGGGGCAAGGGCGACGTGCTCGCGTGGGGGTTGACGAAACTTGCCGCTGAACGCGCGTGCGAGGCCGTGGCCGTCTTCGATGCGGACAACATCTGCTCCGACGGCTGGTTCGAGGCGATGAATGACGCGCTTCAGGACGGCGAAACGGTCGTCACGGGCCGTCGCCATTCGTCCAACGCGCGGGCGAACGTGATCTCCGGCTGGTACACGGTCTACTGGGACATGATGAACGAGCTCTCGAACCGCGTGCGCACGAACCTCGGCCTTTCGGGCAAGCTGACGGGCACGGGCTTCGCCTTTCTTCTTTCCGCGCTTGGCGCGGAGGGCTGGCAGACGCGCACGATGGTCGAGGACGTCGAGTTCACCGTGCAGACGAACTTGCGCGGCGGGCGCGTCGCCTACGTGCCGGAGGCTGACTACGCCGACGAGCAGCCTGTCACGCTGCGCTACATGTGGCGGCAACTCCGCCGTTGGGCGACGGGCGGCTGGCAGGTCGTGCGCGCCTATACGCTTCCGTGGGGACAGGCCCTCTGTCGGCGGCCGACGCTGCGGCTCTTCGACAGCTTCTTCGCGATCCTGACGGGAATGTCCGTCGCGTTCATTCTCCTGTTCAACTTCCTCGCGCTTTTCGTGCGTCTCGTGTGCGGTGCGGTGGATGCGGCGGCTGTCCACTTCTTCTTCGGCGTCTTCCTCTTCGTCTTTGTGATGGGGTGGTTCACGGCGTGGGCGGCGGTCGCGCTGTCGCCCCAGAAGCGGCGGCCGCGCGTTGCGGCCATCCTGCTGTTCCCCGTCTTCTCGCTCGTCCTCTCGGCCTCCGTCATCTGCGCGCTTGTCTGCCCGACGCGCAGCTGGAAGCCGATTCCGCATGGCGCGCCCGCACATTGACCGATGACGTTTGCGCTCTCCACGAACTGGAACAACCGACGGCTCGCGACGGGGGAGGCGATCGTCGACGAGGCTCTGGCGCTCGGCTTTGGCGCGCTGGAACTCGGCTTTCACACGTCGGCCGAACAGGTCAAGGGCTTCAAGGCGCGGCTGGATGAAATGCCCGTCGGTTCGATTCACGCCTTTTGCCCAGTGCCGCTTTCGGCGCCGTGCGGGCATCCCGAACTCTATTCGCTTGCTTCGTTCGACGACGCGGCGCGTGCGCTGGCGCGCGTGCATGTGCGCAAGAACATTGCGTTTGCCGCCGAGATGGGCGCCGACACGGTTGTCCTCCACGCGGGGCGCGTACCGTGTCGGACGCTGTTTCGGTGCACTCGGATGAAGAGGCGCGCGCGTCTCGGACGTCGGCTCGTTGATGTCTTTCGCCGCGAATTGGACGCGCTCGTCCCTGTCTTGGAGGCGAACAAGGTCACGCTGGGACTGGAGAACTTGCCCTATCTGGAGGGTTTCCCGAACGAGGCCGAACTGCCGGATCTGGTCGGTGACTGGGTGCGCCCCTGGCTGGATACGGGCCACGCCTATGTTCGGGAGACGCATGGCTGGACAGCCCGTTCGACATTCGATCATTCGATCATTTCTCCTGTCGGTCTTCACGTGAACGACTCCTGTGGGGGCGATGACCATTTGCCGCCGGGCGAGGGGAAAGTCGACTTTGTCGTGCTGGCGTCCGTCGCTCGTGCGGCGCGTCATCTCGTTCTTGAGCCGCACGCGGGCGTCACGCCCGAAGCGCTGGCGCGGGGGCTGAATTTCCTGAAGTCCGTCTGGGCGGAGCGGACGCAGGCGGAATGAAGCCGCAGTCCGTGTGCCGTAGCCTGAAGGCAGGGGCCGATTCGCGTGAATCCAGAGTCCGTGAAATCCGGGGCATCCCACGTCTCCGCCGCCTCACCCCGCGCCGACCGAAGTATGCTATAATTCGCGGCATGACAAAAGGCGTGTGCATTCGGAGCAGGTGTCTGGTCGCGGCGGGGCTTGGCCTTGCCGCGTTCGTCGGGTGCGTCATGAAGCCCACGGTGCCCGAACCCGTTCGCCTGCTGGAGGTCGTCGCCGTTTCGGAGTGTCCGCGTCCGCCGCAGCCGGAGGGGCTGAGCGGGGTCACGCGCCTTTCCGGCAATCGTTTCCTCGCCATTGACGATCGGGGCGGGCGGCTCTGGACGCTGGACGTCGCATTCAACGCGACCAACGCGAATGCGCTGGCGAGTTGCACGCTTCCCGCGCATGTCGCGCTGGAAGGCGTCAGGGACGGCGAAGGCTGCGCGTGGGATCCTCTGCGGAAGACCGTTTGGGTCAGCGACGAGAGGGGCCCATCCGTCTCCGAGCACGATCTGACGACGGGGCGGCGTCTTGGTGAGTTGGCGTTGACGGACGATTTTCGGACGATTCGCCCGAACCGAGGCCCGGAGGGGTTGACGATTTCGCCGGACGGGCTGACGCTCTGGACGTGTCCCGAAGAGGCGGTGGAGGGCGACGGGCCGCTCGCTTCGCCGACGAATGGGACGCTCGTTCGCCTGCATCGCTACGTGCGGCGGTCGGGCCATGTGGCGTGGCGGCACGCGGAGGAGATTCCGTATCAGGTCGATCCGTTGGGCGGACGGGACTACGGCGGGAAGTCGTGCAGTGGCGTTTCGGGGCTGTGCGCGCTTTCGGACGGCACGGTGCTCGTCCTTGAGCGCGAAATGAGCGTGAAGGGCTTTCTGCCGTCGTTTCGCCTTCGGCTGTACGAGGTGCGGCCCGGCCGGCCGAAGCGGCTTCTGCTCGACCGCAACACGGGGCTGGCGATGTACGAGGGGATCTGCCTGGTCGAGGAGGCGGCCGACGGGTCGTCTGTCCGCCTTTTGCTTGTCTCGGACGGCGGGGGACTGCCGACGGAGTCGTTGCTCTTGATTTCCTGCGAGCGGAAAGTGTATAATACGCGCGAACATTCCCCAGAAAAGGACAAGGAAGATGGCTAATCTCAAGGGCGGCCGAGCCGCCAGGAAACGTGACAGGCAGAACGAGAAGGCGCGTCGGCGCAACGCGGCGTGCAAGGCGCGGCTGCACGACGCGCACAAGACGCTCTTCAAGCTGGCGGACGCCGGCTCGAAGGAGGAGGCGGAGGCGAAGCTCCGTGCGTTCGTCTCGGGGCTGGACAGGGCCGTGAAGCGCGGCATCATCACGAGGAACACGGCGGACCGCAAGAAGTCCCGCGCGCAGCTCAGGGTCAACAAGGCCGCCGCGAAGTAAAGACGAAACGGAAAACGGGAATGTGATGGCTTCGGGCATCGGAATGTAAGGCATTCGGGTGCCCGATTCGCTTTCAGCAGGCAAACGCAGCCGGGAAACCGGGAACCAGAAAGGAAAAAGGAAAATGGACAAGATGACTCTCCGCGACGTCGACCTCAGGGGCAGGCGCGTCGTCATGCGCGTGGACTTCAACGTGCCGATGGCCAAGGACGGCAGCGGCAGGATCGCGGACGACACGCGCATCGTCGCGGCGCTCCCGTCGATCAGGTACGTCCTCGAGCAGGGCGGCAGCCTCGTGCTGATGTCGCACCTCGGGCGCCCGAAGGGCGTCGGGCTCGGCCAGCCGGCGAACCCCGACAACGCGGCGTTCACGCTCCGGCCCGTCGCCGAGGCGCTTTCGGAGAAGCTCGGCCTCGCGGTCAGGTTCGTCCCGGACTGCCTTGCGGCCGATGACGTCGTCAAGGCCCTCAGGCCCGGCGAGGTCGCGCTCCTCGAGAACACGCGCTTCTACAGGGCCGAGGACGGCAAGGTGAAGAAGGACGACGAGAAGAAGGGCGTCCACCTCACGGACGAGGAGTTCGCGGCGAAGAAGGCCGAGCTCAAGGCCGAGCGCGCGGCGATGGCGAAGAAGCTCGCCTCCTACGGCGACGTCTACTGCAACGACGCGTTCGGCACGGCGCACCGCGCCCACGCCTCGACGGCCGTCATCGCCGACTACGTCCAGCCGGCGGTTTCGGGCTTCCTCCTCGAGAAGGAGATCCAGTTCCTCGGCGACGCGGTCGAGAGCCCGGTCCGCCCGTTCGTCGCCATCCTCGGCGGCGCGAAGGTCTCGGACAAGCTCGCGGTCGTGAAGGCCCTCCTCGACAAGGTCGACACGCTCGTCATCGGCGGCGGCATGGCCTACACGTTCAAGAAGGCGCAGGGCCTCAAGGTCGGCCGCTCCCTCTGCGAGGACGAGCAGGTCGCCTACTGCAAGGAGATGCTGGCGGCGGCGGAGGCGAAGGGCGTCAAGATCCTCCTGCCGGTCGACAGCGTGGTCGCGGACCGGTTCCCGTCGGAGAAGGACGCCTCGGACGTCGAGCTGAAGACGGTCGAGGGGGACATCCCGGACGGGTGGATGGGCCTCGACGTCGGGCCGAAGTCGGTGGAGCTGTTCGCGTCGGCGGTGAAGGGCGCGAAGACGGTCGTCTGGAACGGGCCGATGGGGTGCTTCGAGTTCGCGCCGCTGGCGAAGGGCACCTACGGCGTCTGCGACGCGGTCGCGGCGGTGAAGGCGAACGGCGGGGTCTCGATCATCGGCGGGGGCGACTCGGTCTCGGCGGTGAAGAAGAGCGGGAAGGCCTCGGAGATGAGCCACGTCTCGACGGGCGGCGGCGCGTCGCTGGAGTTCCTGGAGGGGAAGGTGCTCCCTGGCGTGGCGGCGCTGACTGACCGGAAGTAAGCCGGGTCCCCGCCGTCCGCCTCCTGGCGGACGCCCGGCAGGGGCGCGACGGGCCTTCCCGCCGCGCCCTTGCTGGTTAAAGCGACCCGAACAATGAGGAATCCGAAGTTGAAGACGTGGAGGACTGCCGTTGTCCTGTCGGTCATTTCGTTGGCCAGCTGCGTCTCGGTGGACGAGGATGCGTGTCGCGCGCGGGAGGCCGTTCGCGCGGGCACGCCAGAGCAGGCCGTCTCCTGGGCCGAGTCGCTCGCGACGGAGTCCGTCTACTCGAAAAGCCTTGGTCTGGTCGAGTCGGGTCGGCTCGCGCTTCTCGCGGGCGATTCGGCGAAGGCCGAACGCTGGTTTCGCGCAGCCGTCGATTCGGCGGTCGATCGCAAGGAGTCGGCGCCCGACATCAAGTTGGGTGACGTTGGCAACACGGTCTTGGCGGCGACGGTGACGGACGACCGGACGCGCACCTACGCCCTCGCGCCCTATGAGATCAATCTGGCGTTGGGCTACGGCATTCTCGCCGAACTCATGAACGGCAAGCGCGAGGATGCGCTCGTGGACGCGCGGCTGGCCGTCTACATTCAGGATAGTCTCGCGAAGACATATGGGGCCGATCTTCAGAAGCCCGCCGAATCGGCGGATGCGCAGACCTCGGCCGCCGGTGCGCGCGTCTGCGCCGAGCAGTCGGCCGCGTTGCGCGAGATGATGGCCGCGACGCGCAACTCGTGGGAGAATCCGGTTCTCTGGTGGCTGACGGGCGTCCTTTTCGAGTCCGATGGCGAGACGGAAATGGCGGCGCAGTCCTACCGCAAGGCGGCGGCGTGTCGTCCGGACAACCCCGTATTCGCGAAGGCCGCCGCACGGGCGGACGCGACTGTGCGGACGCCGGCGGACGGCTGTGCGAAGTTGCTTGTCCTCTACGAGGAGGGCGTTGTGCCGCCGCGCGTGTCGCTGAAGGTTCCCGTGCCGATCTACACGGCGATGTCGATTGACATTCCGACCTATCGCGACAAGGCGGCGTATCAGCCGAATGCGGTCGCGATTTCGGGGCTGACGAACCTCGTCGCGGCCGCGCCGGCGTTGGATGTGCGGGCGCTCGCGGCGCGCGATCTCGACGAGCGGCTGCCGGGCGTGGTCGTCCGCAACATCACGCGCGCGGCGGTTCAGGCCGGCGCGCAGGCGGCCGTCAACGCGGGCGGAAACGAATATGCGCAGCTCGCCGTCCTCGCGGTGAACGCGGTTGTCTCGGCGATTCGCCGTGCCGACACGCGCAGTTGGGTCACGTTGCCGGACGGCCAGCAGGTCTGGTCGGAGGACGCGATGCCGCCGGGCGTCTACAAACTGGGCGTCGTCGTGAACGAGCGGACGATTCAGGTGCCCGTCACGCTGGCGGCGGGCGACGTGAAGCTCGTCTGGATCGCCGACTGTGGGGCGCGCGTCCAGACGGCGGTCGTTTCGCTGCGGCCGTAGCGACTTGGAAGAGAGACTTGAAAGCGAAAGGAGAGTCAGATGCAGATTACGAAGCGTGAATTTCTGAAACGGCTGGGCCTTCTTGGCGCGGCGGGCGCGACAGGCGCGGCGTTGGGCGACGAGTATGTGGCCACGGCGCAGGCACTTCCGCCGGGTTCGGTGGGCGATCCGGACAATGTCTGGTTCGGCCAGCGCATTTTCCCGATTCCGCATACGGTCGAGGACGGGCCGAGTTCGTTCCTGAAGGACGGCAGGGTCGTGATGCCGGCGCGCGAGGTGCCGGTCTTCCACGAGACGGACGTCGTCGTCGTGGGCGGCGGATCGGCCGGCTTCGCGGCGGCCGTCGCGGCGGCGCGCGCGGGTGCGCGGGTTGCGCTTGTCGAGAAGGACGGTTCGCTCGGCGGTCTCTTCACGAACGGCATGGTGCTCGTCATGCTGGCGACGTGCCGCCGGGAGGCGAACGCGAAGTGGACGCTCGTCACGCGCGGGCTTTGCGGCGAGTTCATGGCGCGTGCGCAGGCGCTCGGCCCGAAGTCGGGCGATCCCGCGCCGTCCCTTCGGAACGACTGGCATGTCCAGCCGCACGTCGATCCGGAAGCGTCGAAGTACCTGATGGACACGATGGTCGCCGAGGCCAAGGTCGAGATGTTTTTCCACGCCTACGGCATTGACGTCATCCAGGACGGCCCGGTCGTGCGGGGCGTCGTCTTCCACTCGAAGCAAGGCCCGCAGGCGATTCTCGCCAAGCAGGTCGTCGATGCGACAGGGGATGCGGACATGGCGTTCGCCGCCGGCGCGGACTATCGACAGATCACGCATGGCATCGGGTTCATCACGCGCTTCGCGAACATTGATCGCATCACGGCAACGGCGCGTCCGGAGAAGCCGGGCCTTGGCCCGGATGGCTTGCCGAAGTGGTGGCCGCTCGCCGGGTCGGGCAACCGCTTCAACCGCGCGACGGCGTGGCAGGGCTGGCTTGGCCCGAAGGGGGACGGCCTTTCGGTTCGTGACGTCTCGAAGGCCGAGGTTCTGCATCGCAAGTACTGGTGGGAGCATTGCGTCGAGATGCAGAAGACGCCGGGCTGGGAGGACGTCTTCATCGCGAACACCTGTTCGCAGATCGGTCCGCGCGCGACGCGGCTTGTCGAGACGGCGTTCGTGACGACGCGCGCGTCCGTGCGCGCGGGGACGGACTACCCGGACGTCGTCGGCTGGTTCGGGCAGGACGGCAAGCACGCGGCGATGCCGGTCTGCTACCGCCAGCTCGTGCCGACGCGCGGCGAGAACGTCCTGTGCGCGGGACGGATGCTGGGCGCGCCCGACACGGTCGACACGTTCCGCCTGATTTGTCCGTGCTTCGTGACGGGACAGGCGGCGGGCGTTGCGGCGGCGCTGGCGGCGCAGAAGGGGATTGCCCCGCGTGCGCTTGTCGCGTCGGAGGTGCAGCGGACGCTTGAAAAGCAGGGCGTCTACCTCGGCTAGCCTGCTTTGTCTGCCGGCCGCGCCGCATGCGGCGGTTGCGACCCTCCTCGCGGCAGGGTCGAGGGCGGCTGCCCGAAGGCGGCGGTGAAGACGTTGCAGAAGTACTGCGGCGACGCGAATCCCGTGCGCCGCGAGATGTCCGCGACGGACAGCCTGGTTGTCGCGAGCAGGCGTCGGGCTTCGTCGAGCGCGACGCGGCGGATTTCGGCCTGGACGGTCGTGCCGAGGTGTTTGCGGAATGCGGCGTCGACGCAGGTGTGCGAGCGGCGCGAGGCCGCGTAGACGTCGGCGGCCGAGAGTCGCTGGTTGATGTTTCGGCGGATGAAGACGAGCGCGTCGGAAAGCCACGGCGGATCGACGGGAAATGTCTCCGTCGAGGCGCGCGTGACGAGTTCGCGTGGTTGGACGGGCCGTTGGCGCAGGGGCGCGAGCCGTCCGTCGAGTCCGAGCGCGAGCGCCTGTGCGGCAGATAGGCCGAGGGCGGCGGCGTCCGGATCGATGCTGGAGAGCGTGGGCGTGACGAAATTGCAGACGAGCGTGTCGTTGTCGAGTCCGAGCACGGCGACTTCGGCCGGAACGGAGATGCCGGCTTCCGCGCAGGCGAAGATCACCTGCTGTCCGCGCAGGTCGTTCGCGCAGAAGATGGCGATCGGCTTGGGGAGGGACTGAAGCCAGCGCACGAGTTGACGTGCGTCGGGCGCAGCCGAAAGGCGTTCGTGCTGGTCGGTGGCGGTGTCGTAGGCGCGGGTTGCCGAGGGCGGGCATTCGTAGGCGATGGCCTCGAAGCGGTTGAGGCGGAGACTGTGGGCAAAGGCGTCCCGCCGTTCGTTCGAGAAGCGGCGGTTGGCGTAGCCGCAGAAGGCGAAGCGCGTGAAGCGATGCTCGATGAAGTGCTGGGCGGCGAGTTTGCCGACGGCGGCGTTGTCTTGCCAGACGGCACGGATGAAGCGGCCCTCGGACGCGGCCTCGCAGGTCAGGTCGGCGACGGGGCGGCGGGTGTGTGCGAGGGCTTGCGCGACGGTGGCGTTGGGGATTCGGGCGATGAAGCCGTCGAAGGCGGACAGGCGCGCAGACGACGCGAAGTCCTCGCGTTCGAGCATGGTCAGCGACCAGTCGCCGCGCGTCTGCGCGAAGGCGCAGACGCCTTCGCAGATCTGGCGGCCCCAGGCGCGATGCCGCTCGACATAGATGCCAATCCGTCGCATGGACGGTAGTATAGCACAATTCAATCGCCCTCGCGTTCCCAATCCGGCCGCTCAGTTCGCCGAATAGGAAGAACACGCCGCAGATGGGCCGTGATGTCCGTCGTCGCGCGTCACTCCTTTCATCCCCCTTTTGGTATAATACGCGCTGAAATGACATTGCCACAGAGAATTGCGCTGATCGTGAAGCGGGGCCTGGCGTTGCTGCACCCGTGCGTCTACGGCGAACTGGGCGCGACGGACATGGCGGCCTTGATGGCGGCCGAACTGGAGCGCGAGGTCGCGTTGCTCTGTCCCGGCCGTGACGCGAAGGCGATTGTCGCGGCGTTTCTGGCGCGACTTCCGGAGGTGAAGCGTCTTGTCGGGACGGACGTGCAGGCGGCCTACGAGGGCGATCCGGCGGCGACGAGCCCGATGGAGGTCGTGATGGCCTATCCCGGCCTCTATGCCGTGACGATTCATCGGTTGGCGCATGAACTTTATGTCTTGAAGGTGCCGATCATTCCGCGCATCATGTCGGAGCTCGCGCACTCGAAGACGGGGATCGACATTCATCCGGGCGCGGCGATCGGCGAGCGGTTCTTCATCGACCACGGCACGGGCGTCGTCATCGGCGAGACGTGCGTCATCGGCAACAACGTGAAGCTCTACCAGGGCGTCACGCTGGGCGCGCTCTCGTTTGACAAGGATCCGGCGACCGGTGCGCTCGTCAAGGGCATCAAGCGCCATCCGAACGTCGAGGACAACGTCGTCGTCTATGCGGGCGCGACGATCCTGGGCGGCAACACGACGATCGGGCATGATTCGGAAATCGGCGGCAGCGTCTGGATCATCGCGTCCGTGCCGCCGAATTCGCGCGTCTACAACAAGCCGCCGGCGCCGACCATCAAGGAAAAGCGCCGGGCTTAGGATTTCAAATCGAAAATTTCGTCTAGGAGGATACGAATGGGACTTTCAGTTGGCATTGTCGGTCTGCCGAACGTCGGCAAGTCGACGCTTTTCAACGCGCTCACGAAAAAGCAGCAGGCGGCGGCGGAGAACTATCCGTTCTGCACGATCGAGCCGAACTCGGCGATCGTCGAGGTCGCGGACGCGCGGCTGGACACGCTCGCGAAGATGGCGAAGAGCGAGCAGGTCATCCGCGCGACGGTCGAGTTCACCGACATCGCGGGCCTTGTCAAGGGCGCGTCCAAGGGCGAAGGCCTTGGCAACAAGTTCCTCGCGAACATCCGCGAATGCGACGCGATCCTGCATGTCGTCCGTTGCTTCGAGAACGACGACATCATCCATGTGCAGGAGGGCGGCAACAAGTCCGCGCCGATTGACCCCGTCGGCGACGCCGAGGTCATTGAGACGGAACTGATTCTCGCCGACATGGAGCAGCTGCAGAAGCGGTATGACCGCGTGAAGAAGGAGGCGCAGGCGAAGCCGCCGCTTCGTCCCGAAGCCGAGGCGTGCGCCGCGCTGCTCAAGCACTTGGAGGAGGGGAAGCCCGTGCGCGCGTTCCCGCGCACGGACGGCGATCCGATTCTGAACGTCTTGAGGGAACTTCACTTCCTCACGGACAAGAAGGTCATCTACTGCGCGAACGTGGCGGACGACAACGTGACGGGCGAGGGCAATGCGCACGTGGCCGCGCTGAAGGACTACGCGGCGAAGGCGGGTTGCGACTGCGTCGTCATCTGCGCGCAGATGGAGGCCGACCTCGCGGGCCTGACGGATGCCGAGGCGAAGGAGTTCCTGGAGAGCTACGGCCTCGCGGAGAGTTCGCTAGACCGCACGATCAAGCTCGCCTACGAGACGCTGGGGCTCGCGAGCTTCCTCACGGCGGGCCCGAAGGAGTCGCGCGCGTGGACGTTCCGCAAGGGCTGGAAGGCCCCGAAGTGCGCGGGCGTCATCCATACGGACTTTGAGAAGGGCTTCATCCGCGCGCAGGTCGTCGCCTATGAGGACTACGTCAAGTATGGCGGCGAGGCGGGCGCGCGCGAACATGGCGTCCTCCGTCCCGAGGGCAAGGAATACGAGATGAAGGACGGCGATGTCGTCGAGTTCATGTTCAACTGATCTTTCCACCCTTCCACCCTCCCACTCTTATGCACATTCGTCAAATCTCCATTTTTCTTCAGAACAAGCCGGGGCAGCTTTCGCAGATCTGCCGCGACCTCGCGGACGCAGACATCAACCTCGCGACGCTGTCGCTTGCGGACACGAGCGATTTCGGCATCGTTCGCCTGATCGTCGACGACCACGAGAAGGCCAAGACGACGCTCGCCGCGAAGGGGCATGTCGTCAACGTGCGTGAAGTCGTCGCCGTCTGCGTTCCGGATCGTCCGGGCGGCATGTCCGAGGTCATGACGTCCCTTGATGCGGCCGGCGCGAACATCGAATACAGCTATGCCTTTGCCTTCCATAAGGGCGAGAAGGCCGTCCTCGTTTTCCGCTTCGACGACAACGCGAAGGCCGAGAAGGCCCTTGCGGCGGCGGGCTTCCTGACGCTTTCCGAAGAGGAAGTCGCCAACGCGGCGGTCTGACCGTCATGAAGCGGTTTGTCTTCTTTGATTTGGACGGGACATTGGCCGATACGGATGGCGACATCCGCCGGGCCTGGAAGGCGACGCTGGCCGACCTGGGGCTGGACTGTCCTTCGTTTGACGCGAAGTTCGTCGCGGGTCCGCCGATTGACGAGATGACGCGGTTGCTCTTTCCCGATCGCTTCACGCCCGCGCTGGCGGAGGCGATTCGCGTCGGCTTTGCCGACCACTACGACCGGGACGGCTTTCCGCTGACGCACGAATATCCGGGCGTCCTGGACGTGGTGAGGCGGCTGAAGGCCGAGGGGCGGACGCTTGCAATCGTCACCAACAAGCGGTTTGTCGGCGCGACGGCGATGGCGCGGCACTTTGGCTGGGAGTCGATTTTCGAAGGCATCTATGCCGGCGACATGACGTTGCCGAAGGTGCGCAAGCCGGAGTTGCTGCGCCGTGTCTTGACGAACTATGCGGCCGATCCGGCGGACTGCGTCCTCGTGGGCGACACGGTGAACGACTTCGAGGCGGCGGCCGCGAACGGTGTCCGTTCGGTTGGCGTTGCCTGGGGCTACGGACGCCCTGAGGAACTGGCGCAGGCGGACACGGTCTGCCAGAGTCCGGCGGAACTGGAGCGTGCGGTGCAGTAGGTTGCCGTGCGAACGGGCGGCGGATCGAAGAGGTCTGGACATGAACAGGGAGTTCTTGGATCCGAGGCGGAAGCTGGTCGATGAAGTCGCCGACTGGTTGTGCGGCACGGGGGCTTATGACGGAAAGGGCCGGGTGCGCCTCTCGCCCGAGGGTGCGCGGACGCTCGACCACGTGCAGGTCGTCGTGCCGACGGCGCAGTCGGGGCGCAATCTGCGTCTCGCGATCGCACGTCGCTTTCCGGGCGTTGGCGTCGTGCCGCCGCGCGTCGTGTCTCCGATGCAGCTCGTGCGCGCGGCGGACGAGACCCTGCGCGAGGCGACGCCGTGTGAGATTGCGGCCGCGTTTCAGCAGTACGTAAAGACGCATCGTACGGAAATCCTGAAGTTGGATCGGCTCGTCCGTCGAGAGGCGTTCGAGGATTTGACGGCGCGCTTTGCGCTGTTGGATCAGCTGGAGGACATCTGGCGCGTGTTGGCGGGTCGCGGACTCTTGATGCGCGACGTCGTGCCGCTTGCCGGGGACTTGCTGGAGGCGGCGATCGGTGACGAACAAAGCCGCTGGCAGCAACTAGGTGCGTTGGAGGGCGGCTTCTTCGCGTATTTGCACGGGCACGGTCTGGCCTATCCGACGGAGCGCATTCAGGAGGCGAAGACGCGCGCGGCTTTGGTGGAGCCGTCTGTCGAAGAGATTGTCGTCCCTGCGCTCGCCGACCCGATTCGCGTTCTGGAAGACGTGCTGATGCAGCAGGAGGCGGCCGGGACGAAGCTGACGGTGCTGCTGCACGTCGATCCGTCGGAGGCGTCGGCGTTCAGCGCCTGGGGCGTGCCGCTCACCGCGCGCTGGACGGGCGCGGCGCATCCGGTGCTGCCGCGTCTTGCGGACGCGGACATCGTTTCGGCGAGCGGCGTCTCGGCGCTCGTGCGGACGGTGGCCTCGGATTTCCCGTCCGCCGCCAGCGGCGTGGCGTTGCCGGCCCTGGGCCTGTGCGACGCGGATCTCTCCAACGGTCTCGCGGCGGCGTTCTTGAATCAGGGGTATGTCGTTCACGACCCCGGACGACATCGTCTGGTTCAATCGTCGCTTGGACGGCTGATCAAGAGCCTGATGGTTTTGCATGCCGCCGAGACGTTGCCGTGGAAGGAGTTTGTCGCGTTCTTCCGAAGCGATGACGTGCTGACGGCACTGGGCCTTTTCGGGCCGACGCGCGCCCAGGTGCTGGCGGGGCTGGACGTGGCGCAGAACGCCTACATTCCGGCGGAAATCCCGTGGACGGCGACGTTCTCGGACAGACCCGACTTGCGGGCCTTTCGGAAAGAACGGCTTCAGACCTTCTGCGAACAGGCGAAGCGCGTGACGGAGACGATCCGCACGGCGCGGGAAGGCGCAACGCTTTCGGCATTCCTGCGCAAGATGCTGCGCTGGACGTTTGCCGGCCGCCGTCTGCCGCCGGGGGCGGAGGGGCAGGAGTTCCGGGCGGCGGCGGATGCGGCGCGGGACTTCCTCGATGCGCTTGAAGGCCCGTTTGTCTCCGCCCTGCCGATGACGGCCGCCGAGCGGGCGGCGCTCGCGCGACGCATGCTGGACGCGGCCGTCTATTCGCTTGAGCCGGATGCGACGGATGCCGTTCGCACGGAGGGCTGGCTGGAGCTGTCCTGGAGCGCGGCGGACCGCCTGGCGCTGGTCGGACTTCATGAGGGCAAGGTCCCCGACTCGGTCGTGGGGCATCCGTTTCTGCCGGACAGCCTTCGGCAGCGTCTTGGACTCGTTTCGAACGTTGACCGGCTGGCGCGTGACAGCTGGCTCTTGAAGGAACTTCTGGATTCGCATGCGCCTCATGCCGTGCGCGCGTATGTCGCGCGGGCCACGGACGCGGGCGACATCTGCCGTCCAAGCCGTCTGCTCTACCTGTGCGCAGACGATGCGCTGGCCTCTCGCATCGGCGCGCTCTTCGGCGACTTGCCTGAAGAGCGGACGGATCGCGTCCGCCGCGTGGAGTGGCCGCTGAGGTTGCCGGATGCGCTGGCGCCCGTCGGCCATTATTCGCCGAGCGCGCTCGATGCCTATGTGAAGTGTCCCTTCACCTATCTCCTGACCAACGGGCTTGGCATGGTGCCGTATGCCGACAAGCAGGAACTTGAGGCCAATGACTTCGGGACGCTTGCCCACGCGGCGCTGGAGGCGTATGCCCGTCGGCAGATCGCAAATGGCGACGATCAGTTGACGGACGCGGATGCGATTCGTCGGCTTTTTCGCGAGGAGATTTGTCCGGCGATCCGTGTTCGGTTCGGACGGATGACGCTCAACGTCGATCTGCAGTTGCGTGCGCTTGAAGGGCGGCTCGACCTGTTCGCCGCACGGCAGGCGGAGTGGGCGCGCGCGGGCTGGCGCATTCGGATGGCCGAGCGGGAGATCCCGAAAGATTTGGACGTGCCGGGACTTGGCTTTCGCATTCACGGCTACATTGATCGCGTGGACGAGAACATTGGAGAAGTGAAGAAGCCGTGGTGCGTGATCGACTACAAGACGTGGGACAAGAAGTCGCTTGTGGGGCGTGCCTTCACGTCCACGTCCGAGCCGCAGGCGAAGATGGCGGAGACGATGGGCTATCCGACGTGCCGCGAGGGGAAGACCCGGCAGGCTGCACAGCGCGTCCTGTCCGTCCAGTTGCCTGTGTACGGGATGTGCCTGTCGGCATTAGAGCCGAAGATTCCGTTTGCCGCGATTGCGTACGCCTATTTCGTCTTGGCGGCGACGGACGAAGAATGCGCGATTCAGCTGCTGTCGGACGAGGTCGTCGCGGCGTCCCTCCCGACGGCGCGCCGGGCGGTCGAGCTGATCGAGCGGAACGTCTTTTGGCCGCCGGGCCCGTCGGACGAGTGGAAGTGGAAGCTGAAGGGGCTTTTCGTGTCGGACCCTCAGGCGGATCTGGGCGGGACGGACTGGGCGAAGGCGCAGGATCGAAAGCGGGAGGCGTGCCATGATTGAGACAAACAGCCTCATCAAGGCCTCGGCGGGAACAGGCAAGACCTACGCGCTCGCGACGCGCGTCATCCGCCAGATGCTCATCGACCGGATTGATCCGAAGACCATCGTCGCGCTGACGTTCTCGCGCGCGGCCGCCCAGGAGATCTACACGAAGATTCTCATGCGGCTGTGTGCGGCGGCCACGGACGCGACGGGGGCGGCGCGCGAGTGGGAGACGTTGCTGGCGGACTTCCGGGAGAGCCGTGTCCCGGATGCGTCGGCAAAGCTCGCCTGGATTGAGGCGCAGGGAATCTCGCATGGGGCGGCGGACTTTCGGCGGCTCCTGCGCGCGCTCGTCGAGACGCAGCATCTCGGCGCGATCGCGACGCTCGACAGTTTCATTCTCCGCATCGTCCGAAACTTCCCGATGGAGATGGGCTTTCAGAACGCCGTTGAGGTTTTGGACGAAATGGGCGAGAGCGAGGCGGTCGAGGAGGCCGTCCGCGCCTTGCTGGCGAAGTCGGACGGCGCGGGCGAGGCGATTGCCCGGGCGTTTTGGCGGGCGAAGGACGGGGCGTTCTCGCGCACGTGCCTTTCGGCGATTGGCATGATTCTGAACAAGGCGGGGTGGCGGAATTTCGTTGTCGCCCATCCCGCCTGTCGCGCGTGGACGGTCGAGAGCATGTGCGCGGCGCTGGATGTGCCGGGGACGAGCGTCTGCCCCGACCTGTCGGGGCTTCCTCTGAACGAAATCCGGCGCAAGAACGCCATCTCCTACGAGGAGCAGTTCGTGCAGTTCGCCCGGTCGTATGACGGGTCAACGTCCCCCTTGGACGTGAGCGCCGGCGTCAAGGCGTTGATGCTTCATTTCTGGATGAATCCGGAGGCGACGTCCTACGACTATGCGTACTACAAAGTCCCCTACACGTTCGCGTGCGGTGCAGACGGCGCGGCGACGGTGCGCGCGGCGATTCGCCACATGATGAACCTTTATCTGAAGCGGCGGCTGGAGGTCGTCCAGGCGAAGATCGCGCTCGTGACGGCCGTCGAGGAGACTTACGAGCGTCTGACGCGGCGCATGGGGAAACTCACGTTCGGCGACTTCACCGCGTTTTCGTCGGAACGGAATCAGCGCGGCATCGACATTCAGAACGTCCAGTTTCGCTTTGACGCCCGGTTCGATCATTGGGCCTTGGACGAGTTTCAGGACACGAGCGACTTGCAGTGGAAGTGCCTGCGGGATCTCGTGGAGGAGGTGGCGAATGCGGGGCGTGCGGGCGAGGCCCGGTCGGCCATGGCCGTCGGTGACCTCAAGCAGTCCATCTACACATGGCGCGGCGCCAGCGCGCGGCCCTTTGAGCAGCTGTCCGGATGGGAGGCATTCGCCGGTTGCGCGCGCGACTTCAAGGAGTCGCATCGCTATGGGCCGAACATCGCGGCGTTCGTGAACAGGGTCTTTGGCCGTGGCGGCATTTCGCGGGGCGGGATCATTCCGCGCGCCTGCTACGGCGCCGTCGACGCCTGGTCCGAGGGGTGGGTCGATCACGTGTCGCACGAGGCCGCCGATTTCGTCAAGGTCGTAGGCGCGAAGGAGAACCCGGAGGGCGACGACGCCGTCCTGTCGGCGCTTCATGAGGAGCTGCAGGCGTTGTGGGCGCGCCACGAAGCCGCGCGCAGCGCGGAGACGGTCGGCGTCCTCGTGCGGAACAACGACAAGGGCCTTGAAGTCGCCGAGTACTTGCGCGCGAAGGGGCTTCCCGTCGTCTGGGAAGGGAAGAGCCCCGTCCACGACCTGCCGGTTGTCGAGGCCGTGCTGGCGTTGCTGACGCTCGGCGACCATCCGGAGGATGGCTACGCCTGGCGGACGGCGAATGACCTCTTCCCCGTCCGTCAATTGATTCTGCCGGACTGTCCGACGGCGGCAGTCGCCTCGGCGGCAGTCTCGCGTCTCCTGACGCGCCAGGGGCTGGCGCGGACGCTGAAGGACTTCTGCGGCGTTCTGCGCGAACGCGGCGGCCTTTTGCCGGGCGGGCTGTCCGGCGAACGGCTGAAGCAACTTGTGGAGAAGGGCGTGGCCTACGAGGCGCGCGGGTCGTTTGGCGGCGTGGACGGGTTTGTTCGCTTTCTGGCGGACGCGCAGCGACGGGAGATCGCCGCGTCGGCGGATGTCATTCGGATCTTGACCATCCATCGTTCGAAGGGGCTGGGCATTGACCACGTCTTCGTGCCGCTCTTCGAGGGCCGGCGCGGCATGGCGGCCATTGACGCGCCGACGGTCTCGACGCCGCTCTACGACGGCGGCGACTGGGTGCTGCCTCATCTGGAGAAAGGCTGTGAGGCTTTGAACGAAAAGACGCGGGCCGCCTATGCGAGCCTGCGCAGCGCGCGCCTGATGGAGTCCCTGCGGACGTACTACGTGGCGTTGACGCGGTCGAAGAAGTCGCTCGTTGTCGTTTTCCCGGATGATTCAGATCCCGAAGACTACGCGCAGGGCCTCTTGATGCGAGATCTGATCGTGTCGGCCGTCAACCGGAAGTTGCCCTATGTCGCCGGCGAGCCGCCCGTGTTCGCGGCCGGCGAAGCGGCGGCAAGCCAGACGGCGGCGTCTCGTGTCGCCTGGGCCGTGACGGAACGGCGACGGGAGACGTTCGTCCGTGCGACGCCGTCGTCCGCCGTGCCGTCGTCAGGGGCGATGGGCGTGCGTGCGGCGGCCCTTTTCGACGAAGACTTTGGCGCGGCGGCGCAGCATGGGCTGGATGTGCATGCGGCCTATCAGAAGATCGAATGGGCCGATGCGGAAACGGCCGCCGCGTTGCCGCCGGCCTTTCGCGCGGCGTTTGTGAAGCCGTCGGATGAGGCGACGGTCTGGCGTGAGCGCGGCTACGAGTTCTTTGACGGTACGCGGTGGGCGTCGGGGCGATTCGACCGTGTCGTCTTCACGGGCACAGGCGCGTCGCGTCAGGCGACGGTCTACGATTTCAAGACGAACGCCAAGGCCGCAGGCGAGGATGACGCGGCATTCGCGCAGCGGCTGTGTACGCAGTACGCGCCCCAGATGGATGCCTACCGCCAGGCGCTGGCGCGGCTGACGGGGCTGCCCGACGCGCACATCGCCGCCGCGTTGCTCGTGACGTCTACCGGACAGTGCGTCACGGTTCGACATTGCTCGGCCCCTTGACGAGTTCTTCGACGTCGCGGCCGTCCATCGTCTCCTTCTCAATCAGCGTCTTTGCGAGGCGTTCGAGCGTTTCGCGGTTCTCCACGAGGATGCGCTTCGATTCGGCGTAGGCCGCGTCGATGAGGCGTTTCACCTCCGCGTCGATCTCGCGCGACGTCTCTTCGCTGAACGCGGGCGGCAGGTCGCCGCCGGAGAACTGCGATGGTTCCATGAACGCCTGGAAGCCGAACTTCTCGCTCATGCCGTACTTGCAGATCATCTCGCGCGCGATTTGCGTCGCCTGCGCGATGTCCTGCGCCGCGCCGGTCGAGACGTCGCCCGTGAACATCTCCTCCGCGATGCGTCCGCCGCAGCACAGGCGCATTTCCGCAAGGAAGTACTTCTTCGTGTGGTTGAGGACGTCCCGCTCCGGGAGGGCCATCGTCGCGCCGAGCGCGCGTCCGCGCGGAATGATCGTCACCTTGTGGAGCGGATCCGTGTCGGGCAGCAGCACCTGCAGGAGCGCGTGGCCCGCCTCGTGCCAGGCCGTCGTCTCGCGTTCCTTCTGCGAATAGCCGGCCGACTTGCGTTCGCGGCCCCAGATCACCTTGTCGCGTGCCTCGTCGAGCGTCGCCATGTCCACGCTGTCGAGTTTCTTGCGGACGGCGAGGAGCGCGGCCTCGTTGAGGAGGTTCGCGAGGTCGGCGCCCGAAAAGCCGGGCGTGCCGCGCGCGACGCGATCGAGGTCGGCGTCGGGCGCGAAGGTGATGCGCTTGCCGTGGAGTTCGAGGATGTCCTTGCGGCCCTTCAGGGTCGGCAGCTCGACGACGACCTGGCGGTCGAAGCGGCCGGGGCGCAGGAGGGCCGAGTCAAGCGTGTCCGGCCGGTTCGTCGCGGCGATGACGATCACGCCCTCGTTCGCGTCGAAGCCGTCCATCTCGACGAGCATCGTGTTCAGCGTCTGCTCATAGGCGTGGTTGCCGCCGAGCGCGCCCGCGCCCGTGCGCTTCTGCCCGATCGAGTCGATCTCGTCGATGAAGACGATGCAGGGCGCGCGCTTCTTCGCCTCGCTGAAGACGTCGCGCATGCGGCTCGCGCCGACGCCGACGAACATTTCCTCGAAGTCGCTGCCGCTCATGGCGAAGAAGGGGACCTTCGCCTCGCCGGCGATGGCCTTGGCGAGCAGCGTCTTGCCCGTGCCGGGCGGGCCGACGAGCAGCACGCCTTTCGGAATGCGCCCGCCGAGCTTCTTGAACGCGCTCGGGTCTTTCAGGAAGGAGACGATTTCCTCGACCTCTTCCTTCGCCTCGTCCACGCCCGCGACGTCGGCGAACGTCACCTTGTTCGCCTTGTCCTCCTTCCCGTTCAGGATCTTCGCCTTCGACTTGCCGAAGCTGAACATCCCGCCCCCGCCGCCGACGCGGCGGTAGAAGAACCAGTAGAAGAGGAACATGAAGCCGAAGAAGAAGAGAAGCTGGACGATGAACGGGGAGAACGGGTTCTTGCGTTCGCGCACGACGACCTTGACGCTCTTTTCGAGGAGGTCGCCCATCGTCGCCTCGTTCTCGCCGGGGACGAGCGGGACGCGGTAGCGAAATTTCTTCGGCGCGCCCTTGTCGTCAAGGTCGTCCGTCTCGGCCTCGCCGACGAGGAACGTCTCGCCGTCGTCGCGGTCGATGACGCGCGTGACGGGTTCGACGAGCTTGCCCTGCTCCATCGCCTGGTAGAATTCGAGGAGCGTCAGCTCCTTCGTCGCCTCGGGGTTGGGATTGGCCTTGTACATCGTGAAGAACGCGACCGCGATGAGCGCGATCACGAGCCACGAGCGCCAGGCCGGATTCGTCTGATTTGCCATGGCGCAGATTATACCAAAAACGCGGGGGTGCGGGGGTGGCGTCCGAGATTGTCCGAAGCCCTGTCTTTATTGGACTTTTTTCACTTCACCCCTTGCGCACCCCCGAAAATATTGCTATATTACGCACCAAGCACGTGAGAGCGGTTCTCAGGTGCGCCAATACTGACACAGAATAAGGATCACGACATGGCTAAGAAACAACTCGTCCCGACCACGAAGAGCGGCATCATGCTCGCCCTCGCCGAAGCCGGCGAAATCAGCAAGAAGCAGGCCGTCGCCGTCTACGAGAAGCTCCTTGAGCTTGCGTACGAGGGTGCGCGTCAGAACGAGAAGGGCTGGGTCATTCCGGGCCTCGGCAAGCTCCTGATCAAGAAGCAGGGCGCGCGCAAGGTTCGCAATCCGCAGACGGGCGAGGAGAAGAGGAAGCCCGCGTGCAAGGTCGCGAAGTTCCGCCTTGCCAAGGCTGCGAAGGACGCGCTCGTTCCGCCGAAGAAGTAAGGCTTCGCGCAAACGCAGGTGCGTTTCTGTGGCGCGGGCTTCTGGAGCCCGCGCTTGTTTTTGAGCGTGGAGACGAGAGGATGACGGAGAAGGTTCCGCTGGACGAACTGCTGCCGCAGGCGCGGCCGATGGTGCTGTTGTCGGGCTACGAGCCGCCCGCCGACGAGGCGGCGGTCGAGGCGTTCGTCGACGTCACGCCGCAGGCGCCGTTCTTCGAGCCGGCGTTGGGCGGTGTGCCGGGGTGCGTCGCGCTGGAGTACATGGCGCAGACGATGGCGCTCTGCGTCGGCCTTCTTCGTCGGAGGAAGGGGCTTCCGCCTCAGATCGGCTTTGTGTTGGGCTCGCGTCGGCTCGACGTCCGGATCCCGGCTTTTCGGTCGGGGGCGCGCTACTGCGTGCGCGTGGCCTGCACGTTTCAGGACGAGGAGTTCGGCTCGTTTGACTGTTCGATTCGGGAGGCGTCCGGGCGTGTGGTCGCATCGGGGGCGCTCACGGCCTTCCAGCCAGGGGCGGAGGGCGCGGCGGCTTTGGGACAAAGCGGCGGGCTTGACAGATTTTCCGAATAAATCCATAATAGGCGACCGTATATGAGTTACTACCTAATGATCCTTGTCGGCGCGGTGCTGGTGAACAACTTCGTGCTCAGCCGATTCCTTGGCTGTTGCCCGTTTCTGGGTGTCTCGAAGAAGACGGAAACGGCGCTTGGCATGTCGGGCGCGGTCATTTTCGTCATGACGGTCGCGGCGGCCGTGACGTGGTGTCTCGACCACTGGGTGCTTCAGCCAAATGGACTGGGCTACATCCACACGCTCGCGTTCATCCTTGTCATCGCCGCGCTCGTGCAGTTCATCGACATCGCGATGAAGCGTTTCCTTCCGTCGCTTCATGCCGCGCTCGGCATTTTCCTGCCGCTCATCACGACGAACTGCGCCGTCCTGGGCGTTGCGGAGATCAACTGCAAGCAGGGCACGGGCTGTTTCGAGTCGGTCTTCTTCTCGTTTTCGGCCGCGCTCGGCTTCGGCGTCGCGTTGCTGGTCTTTTCGGGCATTCGCGAGAAGCTGGCGCACGCCGATCCGCCGCGCTGTTTTCGGGGCATTGCCGTCGCGCTTGTCACGGGCGGGCTTCTGAGCCTCGCGTTCATGGGCTTCAGTGGGCTCGTGAAACTGCCGTATTGAGGAATAATCGAATGATCGAATGATCGAGTGACGGATGGGCAAATGCGGAATGGGACGAATGAAGGCTTCTGCTAGTCAAGATCTTCCTGTGATCAGCCTGTTCTCGGGCGCGGGGGGGCTTGACATAGGATTTGATCAGGCTGGATTCAGAACGGCTGTGCTGGTTGAACTTGATCCGGCATGTTGCCAGACGCTTCGAAAGAATATGCCAGGCGTCCCCGTCCTGGAGGGGGACCTCAGCCAGATTAAGACTTCGCAAATTTTGTCAACCGCAGGGTTGAAGCCGCTTGAAGCGGCGCTCGTTATTGGCGGGCCGCCTTGCCAGAGCTTTAGCCTCGCAGGCAAGCGAATGGGGTTGGACGATCCTCGGGGGCGGCTTGTCCTCGAATTTATTCGCGTTGTTCGCGAAGCCCTTCCAAAGGCGTTTGTCATGGAAAACGTGCGTGGACTGATGAACTGGGAGAAGGGCAAGGCGCTTGATGCCATTCTCAACGAGGCACAAGTCCCGATTCCCTTTGGCGGAAAAACCTATGCCTATCACGTGGATTACAAGATCTTGAATGCGGCAGATTACGGGGCCCCCCAGTTCCGGGAACGGGTGTTTGTCGTCGGAAACCGCGTTGATCGTGATTTTGTCTTCCCCGAACGTCAGTATGGGCCGGGCGGCGGCGCGGCAGAGATGAGGCCATACCGAACGGTGCGCGATGCGATTTGCGGTTTGCCGCCCGCGACGCCGCCTTCGGAAGTCGCGCTTCGTGTTTCCGGCACAATCAAGGCGAGGATCGAAAAGCATGGCTATTAAGAACCACGAACAGACGGCGCATTCGCCTTCCACGCTTGCGAAGATACGCAGCGTCGGAATCGGTGAAAAGTTGAGCGACAAGCAAAAGTCGTTCGGTTGCACCTATCGGCGGCTTGACCCTGATCGACCCTCGCCGACGGTGACGCGCAGCGGCTATCGCGATTTCATTCATCCGTTTCAGGACAGAATGCTGACGGTGCGTGAACTTGCCTGCCTTCAGACGTTTCCCGTTTCATGGGAAATCGTCGGTGTCCGCCTCGATTCCTATAGCCATAACCGTCATGTCGCGATGACGCAGTTTGGACAGGTCGGGAATGCCGTTCCGCCAGTTCTTGCAAAAGCGGTCGCGGAATCTGTTCGAGCGCAGTTCTTTGAGGGAGGGGTGAAATGAATAATGTCTTTGTCACAAGTCCCGAGTCGTTGGTGACAACGCATGAGGCCTATCGTGCAGGTGTGTTGGAAATTGCCCTCTTCAAAAACAAGGAGTCGCTCCCGTATCTGGAAAAGGCGAAGGCGCTTTACGCGACGCTGCGGCAGAGCACGAAGACCTGTTTCGATATCCTTGGCAGACGGGAACTCCACGAAACGATTCTTGAAGCGGCAGGAATCACACAGAAGACAAAGCGGCATCTGACGGCAGAAGACAAGGCGGAATTGCTCAAGAAGTTTATCGGGGAAATCCTGTCGGTGTCAGGAGAGAAGTATGTCGATGAGATTGTCTATCGGTATCTGATGGCACTTGGGGAGCAATTGGGCGGGCGTATGCGCAATCGCATCGGGAATCTTGCGCGTGGCAAGATGGTGCGACGGATTGTTGCTCAGTTGAATGTCCTCGACATCCCCTTCCGCTATTTCGTCGATAAGGACAAGGCATGGTCTTCCAACTCGAAATTCCGTCTGGAGATGGCGGAGAGCATCAAGGCGATTTCGTGGGCAAATGGTGGGCATCCTCGGACGTTCCTCAACAACGTTAATGTAGAGGGCCTCTCAAAGAATGTTGACATCGTCCTGTTGGGGCGGGACATTCCGCTCGTCACCGCTTCCGAGACGAAGGCGGCACTTGCCGAGACGAAGGACATCATTATGATGGGGGAACTGAAAGGCGGCATTGATCCTGCGGGCGGCGATGAACACTGGAAGACGGCCCGTGGCGCGTTGGAGCGCATCCGCAAGGCCTATCGACGTGTCGACATTCTCTTTATCTGCGCATCGATTGAAAAGGCGATGGCGCGCGAAATCTATTCGATGTTTCAAATGGGGGATCTCAACTGTGTCGCCAATCTTACGGATGACAATCAACTTAGCGCGGCGTGCGAATGGATTGTCAAACTGTAATTAGACGGATATCATTCCTATAACCAGTCAGGCCTTTCTTCTATGACAACTGCTATTCTCGTCATTGCCGGCATCGGACTCGTCGCGGCCATTGCGCTTGCGCTGGCCGACAGGTATCTTTCCGTGCGGGAAGACCCGCGCATCGG
>CAYQUI010000003.1:0-69671 GCA_964420685.1 uncultured Lentisphaeraceae bacterium
GGACAGGCCCCGCGAATCACGGGAGAACCGCGGGGACAGACCCCACGGACGCCGCCACAGAC
Organism: uncultured Lentisphaeraceae bacterium; assembly: GCA_964420685.1. Lineage (GTDB taxonomy): Bacteria > Verrucomicrobiota > Kiritimatiellia > RFP12 > UBA1067 > UBA1067. Next base: position 63 of record CAYQUI010000003.1, read on the forward strand.
ACCCCCCACGGGGCCTGTCCCCACGGCATCTGAAGCCGCAGATTGCACAGATTGGCGCAGAACAAGGCCTACGGGAGAAGCCCTTCAGGCGCGCGGCACGAGCGTGACAAACGTCTCGAAGCGTGCCGTGCGCGGGAACATGTTGAACCACTGAACGGACGCGACATCATACGTGCGCGTCAATTCGCGGAGATCGCGCACAAGCGTCGCCGGATCGCAGCTCACGTAGAAGATGCGCGCGGCGTGCGCATTCGCAAGCCCCCGCGCCACGCCCGGCTCCAGTCCCCCGCGCGGCGGATCGACAATGACAGTCGTCTGCGGCCCGATGCGCAGACGGCGGAACACGCGAGCGACCTGCTCGGAAAAGAACCGCGCGTCCGCAGCCTGCTGCGCGGCGGCGTTTCGCTTCGCGAACGCAATCGCCGCACGGCCCGACTCGATTCCGACAAGCTTCGGCGCCTTGCAGCACAACCCGAACACGCCAACGCCGCAATAAAGGTCAAGAACTTCCGGCGCGACCGCACGCCCCTGCTCATAGGCCGCGACAACGGCCTGGACGAGGCTCTCGCCGACCTCCGGATTGACCTGGTAGAAGCCGTCCGCCGGCACCTCGAAGTCGAGTCCGCCCGTCGTCTCCTTCAAGACCAGGTCTTTCGGCGCATCGCCCACCCACCACTTGACGCCCGTCTTCTTTGTCCAGCGAATCGTGACGTGGCCCTTCTGCGCCGTGTCGCGGCGAACCGCCTCCGGGCCTGTCGTGAGCAGCGTCGTCACGGCCCGTCGGATCTCCGGCAGGCGCGCATTGATCTCCGGCCGCGCAAGTGGATCTTCCACCACGTCCACGACCTCATGGCCGGGCTCCTGACGATAGCCAATCGCCCACTGCCCTTTCTGCCGCGCAAAATGGTAGACGACCTTGTTGCGGTAGTTAAAAGGGTTTGGGAGGCTGGGGAGGTTTGGATGTTTGGAGGTCTGGGGGTTGAGGGGGAAGGGAAGTCGCGCGCGGTCGAAGAACTCGCGGAGTTGCTGCTCCTTGGCCGCCCGTTCGCCCGCCGGGGAAAGCGTCGCGTAGACCATGCCGGGAAGAACCGCGCCCGTCGGTTCCTGGCGCTCCGGCGAGCGTTCGACGATCTCGACGAGTCGCGCGCGGACAAACTGCCGCTTCTCCTCGACGATCTCGGCCTTCACCTGCTCCCCGGCCCAGGCGCCCGGCACGAAGACGACGCGCCCGTCGCCGAGGCGTCCGAGTCCGTCGCCGCCGTAGACGTTCTTCGCGATGTAGACGGTCGAGACCATGGCGCATTCAGACCAGCTGGTTGTCGATAAGGCGCGTCTTGCCGCAATAGGCCGCGACGAGCACACAGCACCCTTTCGCGATCCGCCTCTTCGGCGCCAGGGTCTCGGCATCGACGCATTCGACGTAATCGACCTTGAGCCCGGCCTTCTCAATCGCCTTCGCGGCGGCGGCCGTCGTCTTGATCGCACCGTCCCGAACGGCTTTCAGCGTCCGCGAGAGGACGAGAGCCTTTGCCTTCTCCTCCGCGCTCAAATACGTGTTGCGGCTCGACTTCGCCAGCCCCGTCTCTTCGCGCACGATCGGCGCGACGACGACCTTGAGGTCGAAGTTGAGGTCGCGCACCATCCGCTTGATGACCTGCGCCTGCTGGTAGTCCTTCTGCCCGAAGACGGCGAAGTCGGGGTGTGCCAGGTTGAAAAGCTTGGCGACGACCGTGCAGACGCCCCGGAAATGTCCCGGACGCCGCGCGCCGCACAGGCCCGTCGAAAGATCGTCCTCCGTGACATAGACCGAATGGCGGTCGAGGTACATGTTCGCCGGCGTCGGGAAGAAGACGGCCGTTGCGCCCGCCGCGCGGCACTTGGCGAGGTCGGCCTTCTCGTCGCGCGGATACCTCTCGAAATCCTCGCTTGGCCCGAACTGAACGGGATTGACGAAGACCGAGACAATGATTTCGTCCGCCCCCTTGTCCTTCGCCTTCGCGATCAGCGAAAGATGCCCCTCGTGCAAGTAGCCCATCGTCGGCACAAGCGCGATCTTCGCGCCGGCGAGTTTGCGGGCCTTCGCCCATTTCTGGAGTTTCAGCGGTTCACGAAAGATTTTCATGCCGCATATTATACCACACGTCAGGTGTGGAGCGAACGGGTCAGCGACAGGCACCAGACACGCGCCGCGCCCGCGCGCTTCAGCTCGACCGCGCATTCCGAAAGCGTCGCGCCCGTCGTCATCACGTCATCGACGACCAAGACGGTCTTCCCGGCGACAACCGACGGACGAAGAACGCCCACCGTCCCCACCACGTTCGCCCGGCGTTCGGCCTCTCCCAGCCGGCTCTGCTGCTTCGGCGCGTTCTTCCGTCGCAGGACCAGCGGCGGACACGGCTTCCCCAGCCGACGCGCCAACGGCTTTGCCAGAACGCGGCACGGCGTGTAGCCGCGATTCCAGAGGCGGAGAAGCGTGGAGGGCACCGAAAGGACGAGATCGACCTGCGCGACGTCAAGCCGTGCGCGCGCCGTCGCCTCCAGGAAATCGACGAAGTCGTCGCGCAGCCAATGGTGGTTGCGGAACTTGAAGGCATTGAGCATCGCGCGCGCCGCGCCGTCCATCCTCAACGCGCTCGCCGCGCGGTCGAAGTGCGGACGCTGCACGCGGCAGTCCTCGCAGACGAAGTCGGCCGACAGGCCTTCCGCCTGCCGCCCGCAACGCCGACAGCACCCGACCGCCGGAATGAACGGGAGGCGGTTCAGGCAGTCCGAACAGAGATGCCGGCCCGGACGATCGGCCGCATGCCCGCAGACCTCGCAGGCACGCGGCCAGACAAGGTCAAGAACGCGCGCGCGCAAGCAGGTTCGCCGGATACTCGCCCGCCGCGACGAGCGCCGCGATCGCCGCCACGACAGCGGGCCGGTCTTCGCGGTAGGTGACGCCGAACCACGCGGCGTCCGTCGGCAGAACGCGGCAGTCGGCCTTGCCCTCGTGGATCAGCTCGTCAACGACAAACGGGATGTACCACTCGCTCTTCATCTCCGTGCCGCGCGCGGCGAGGAACGTCGCGAAGCGCGCCTCCAGTTCGTCGAAAAGCGGCGGCGTGAAGCCCCAGCAGTTCATGGAGACGCGCGCGTCCAGCGGGACGGCGACGGGATTCGCCTCGTCCTCGCGGTTCTCGGCCTGTTCACCGGCCCGAACGAGCTTCGTCATCTCCGTCACGCCCCGAAGCGAACCGTCGGCGGCGATGTCGCAGATGCCGCGCGCAACCGAGCCGTTTTCGGAAAGCGTCAAGTCCAGCCGATAGCCGACCATGGCGAAGTGAAGCGACGAGGGATCGACGGACGAAAGGTACCCGCCGAGCTTCGCCAGCGCATCGCGCCCATAGAAGTCGTCGGCGTTGATGACGGCGAACGGCTCCTTCACGACAGAACGCGCCGCGCGCGTCGCGTGCGCCGTGCCCCACGGCTTCGTCCGCCCCGCCGGGACGGAAAAGGGCGCGGGCACGTCCGCGAGATCCTGGTAGCAGTAGTCAACCGCCACAAGGCCCTCGTACTTCTTGCCGACCTTCTCCTTGAACTCGGCCTCGAAGTCCTTTCGGATGACGAAGACGACCTTGCCGAATCCGCCGCGAATCGCGTCGTAGACGGAATAGTCGAGAATGGCCTCGCCGGAAGGCCCGACGGGATCGACCTGCTTCAGCCCCCCGTAGCGGCTTCCCATGCCAGCAGCCAGAACAACGAGCGTCGGTTTCATGTCAAAGAAAATCCTTTCCGTTGAATCGTTCAGAAAACCTTGACGTAGGTCTCCTCGCGGAGACGCGCAATCCAGGCGAGATAGGCCGCCTTTGACTTCTCTTCCTTCACGTTGGCCTCGATCGCGTCAAACGCCTCCTCGAAGGAGAGCCGCCGGCCGTCGCGCTCGTCTTCCTTTCGCAAGAGGAAGCTCCAGCCGTCGATCTCGATCCACTTGCTGATCGTGCCCTTCGGCATCGCGGCGATCTCGGCGCAGACCTCGGGCTTGAAGACGTCCTCGGGCTTCACGTCCGCATACCGCCGGCCGCCCAGTTCCGCGAAGCTCTTCTCCTTGAGCGCCGCCGAGATCTCGTCGCGGCGGACGCGCTCTTCGGGCTTGAGGAGAATGACCGAGACGGTCACGCGATGCTCGGCGACATAGCGTTCGGGATGCGCGGCGTATTCCGCGCGCATCTCGGCCGGCGAGGCCGTGATGTTCTTGTTGATCACGTTCCACCGCATCGCGCCGACGATCATGTCCTCCTTCATCCGCGCGTACCACTCGGGATAGGAGATGCGCTGCTTGCCCAGCGTCTCGACGAGGCGGTTGCGGTCGCCGCCGAAGGCCTTCTGGATGATTTCGCGCACCCGATTCTCGACGACCCACTCCTGCATGGTCATCTTCGACTCGCGCGCCGCCTTCAGCATGAGCTTGCGGTCGATCATCTCGTCGCGGATCTCCGCGTACCGCGAAGCGTCCTGCAGGCCCAGGCGCTGCATCTCGTTCGCGATCTCGCTGCGCAGAATCGTCTCCGACCCGACCTTCGCGGCAATGCCGTCCACCTCGACGGCCCACGCGCCCCCCGCGAGGAGGAGCGTCAGGGCCAAGGCGTTCATCAGCTGTGCGTGTTTCATCGCGCTCACATCATGGCGGCAATGGCCGCGCCCACGAGCGGCGCGTCGTCCACGCGCGGCGGAATCGCGTAGTGGATGTTGCGCCGCCTGACGAGCATCTCGTCGAGTTCGCGGCGCACCATCGCGTCGAACGGAATCGCGCGCGTCTTGTAGTAGGTCGAGCCATCCACGTTGATCGCGATCGGCGCAGTCGGCTCGACGCCCTCGCCCGACTTGATGCAGAACGCCGCGAGGTGGACGGCCGTCAGGACGGCCGCGCGCTCGAAGACGGGAATGCCGAGGCGGCGCGCCATCTTCGCGTCGTCGGCGTCCGCGAAGATCGCCTCCAGCGGGTTGACGCGGCCGTCGCAGTGGTAGGCCGCGCAGAAGTTGTCGAAATCCATCGTCTCAAGCGCGCCAAGGCCGCCGAGGGCCGTGGCGGCCTTTTCGGAGAACAGCCCCGCCTTCGCCGCCGTCTTGTAGACCTCAAGCCCGACGCCGCCGAGGTAGCCGCCCGAAATCATCTTCTCGAACGGATTGTGCCCCGTGTCGCCCTGCTTGGCGTCCATCGCCGCGTCGAACTTCGACTGCGGATACTTGTCGAAACTGCCCGACTCGGCGTTGATGATCATCGCGCCGTCCGGATCGAGGCCCGCGACCTTCGTGATGTTCGCGTTCTTCTCGACGTAGGCAGCATTCGTCCCCGTGCCGAGAATGAAGCCGATATAGGAGGAATAGGTCTTGTCGCCTTCCGTCGCCTTCGCCGCGAGCAGCGTCGCGACCGTGTCGTTCACGATCGCGATCTCGCCGCCGCCCAGCCGATTCAGAAGCTCCTTGCCGACGTACTGGCCGACGATCGACGGGGCCTGGATGCCCTTCGTCCAGCAATTGAGGCGCGCATCGAGTTCGGGCGTGACGTCGGCGTTGTACGAGAAGCACCAGCCGAACTTCTTCACCGTCGCCTTCGGCGCGACGCGACGCAGCTCGTTCGCGAACGCGGCATAGAACTCGTCGCCCGTCACAGGGGCCTTCGCGCCCGGCATCGGCTGGTTCACGCGATCCTCGATCTGCGGCGGAATCGAGACGACCGCCGAACGGAAGTTCGTGCCGCCCGCGTCCAGCACCGCCGCCTTCGCGCCCTCGGGAATCTTGCCGTTCACGCCCACGTAGGCCGGGATCATGCGCAGCGACGACGCCTCGCCCTTCAAGCCCTTCTCCATCTCGGAGAGGAACGTCGAGATCATCGCCTGGCGGTCAATTCGCTCCGCCGTCTCAAAGCCGTTCGCCGCCAGAAATTCCTCCGGTGTCATCATTTGTCGTCTCCTTCGTTCGTGTATGCCGTGTCTTCTCAAGGGGTCTCTCTCTTCTTCGGCAAAGCCCATCTTCACCGAAGCCCCCCTTGTATGACCGCTGATTATACCAAAATTCTCGCCGATTGTGCGAATTCTTGGCCCCCTTTGGACGGGTTGGCAAGTTTTTCCCATTTTTTCACTTACCCCCCTTGCGCGCGCCAACGGGAAATGGTATACTACGCACCGTTTTCGATTTGGGGCTGTAGCTCAACTGGATAGAGCATCAGACTACGAATCTGAGGGTTATGGGTTCGACTCCCGTCAGCCCCGCCAATTCGAAAGCGCCAGATTGCGGGGTGGAGCAGCCTGGTAGCTCGTCAGGCTCATAACCTGAAGGTCGTTGGTTCAAATCCAGCCCCCGCTACCAATCAAATCTGGCCACTGGCTTCAAGCCTTGTCGGACCGTAGCGCAGCCTGGTAGCGCGTTTGCTTGGGGTGCAAAAGGTCACGAGTTCAAATCTCGTCGGTCCGACCATTTCCGAGACTGATTCAATGCATCAAAGAACTGCCGTACGCGCGCAATTGACTTGATGCCGCGCGTGGATTCAAGACTGCCGGAGACATCGAGAACATCGGGCTTCTGCGCCAGGAATGTCGGCAGGTTTCCCGCCGAGACCCCGCCCGCGAGAACCGCTTTGAACGCCCCGCGCCGCAGTTGCGTCTCGCCATCGCCGTGCGACGAGTCAAAGAGGACGGCGTCGCCCTCCGCCCCGCCCGCAAGCGTCCAGACCTCCAGCCCCTCGCGCCGAAGCGCCGCGACGTCCGCCGCCGTTGCCCGACGGTGGAGCTGAACGACGTCCAGTCCGCACGCGCGCACCGTCCGCAGGATTTCGGGCACCGTCGCCGTCGTGAAGACGCCGACGCCGCGCGCCCGCCCCGTGAGGCGCGCGCGCAGACGCACGACATCGGGAATGGTCACATGGCGCGGACTCCCCTCGGCAAAGACGAAGCCAAGGTAGTCCGCGCCCAGCCGTTCCGCCTCGGCCGCGAACGCCGCGTCGTTGACGCCGCAGATCTTGATGGCGGGACGGCGCGTCATCAGGCCTCCTTCATGAACCGCTCGACGAGCGCACTGCCAATCACGAAGCCATCGCCATGCGCCGCAACCACCGCGCCCTCTTCGGGCGTACGGATGCCAAAGCCCGCGACGACAGGCAAATTGACGAGCCGCTTGATTTCCGCAAGGCGCGACGCGAGTTCAGGCGGCAGGGACGCGCGCTGTCCCGTCGTGCCCTTGACCGTGACGGCATAGAGAAACGAGTCCTCCACGCCCTTCGCAAGCGCGCGAATGCGCGCGGGGCCCGTCGTTGGCGCGACGAGCGGCACGAGCGTGAGTCCGGCGGGACGCAGCACGTCGAGCAGTTCGTCGCGCTCCTCCAAAGGCAGATCAACGACGAGAACGGCGTCCACGCCACGCCGCGCCGCCTCGTCGGCGAACCGCTTCAGCCCATAGCTGTAAAGGATGTTGTAGTAGGAGAAGATCACGACCGGCGTATCGGGATGCCGCGCACGCAGCCCCGACACGCCCGCGAGAATGTCGGCGAGCGCGACCCCGTTCGCGAGCGCACGATTCGCCGCCGCACGAATGACCGCGCCATCCGCCACGGGGTCGGAGAACGGTACGCCGAGTTCCAGGATGTCCGCGCCTTCGCCAAGCAGCGTCTCCGCCGCCGCAAAGCTTTTGTCGAGCGTCGGCGCGCCCATCGTGAGATAGGCGACGTAAACCGCCTTGCCCTCGGCCTTGCACCGCGCAAATGTCTTTTGAATGCGATTCATTTTAATCCTCATTGTTAAGGGGTTATACTAATCTTTGAACGAGAACGAACAAGAATAAAACTGACGAGAGCGACAAGAGGGGCGTGAGGGGCGAGAGCGAGGAGGGGGTAAAGAGGCCCGGTGAAGCCAAAGGGCTCTTGCCCCTCAAGACATTCCATCCTTTCACTCTCCCACTTTTTCACGCTCCCGCCCGACCCCTTTTCCACCGTTCCACGTTCTCCATGTCCTTGTCGCCGCGACCGGAGAGGTTGACGAGCAGAATGGTCTCCTTCGGCAGGGCGGGCGCGCGCTTGATCGCCTCGGCGACGGCATGGCTCGATTCGAGCGCGGGAATGATGCCTTCGAAACGACAGAGCGCATCAAATGCGGCAATCGCCTCGTCGTCGTCAATCGTCGTGTACGTGGCGCGCCCCGTGTCCGCGAGATAGGCGTGTTCCGGCCCGACGCCGGGGTAGTCCAGCCCGGCCGAGACGGAGTACGTGTCAACGATCTGTCCCGACGGCGTCTGGAGCAGATACGTCTTCGAGCCATGCAGGACGCCGACGCGCCCGCCGCAGATGCTCGCGGCGTGTTCGCCCGTCGTGAGGCCCTTGCCGCCCGCTTCGACGCCGACGAGTTTCACGGACGGATCGTCGAGGAATCCCGCGAAAAGGCCCATCGCGTTCGAGCCGCCGCCGACGCAGGCAATCGCCTGGTCGGGCAGCTTGCCGTATTCCGCCAGACACTGCCGCCGCGCCTCCTTGCCGATGACGCTCTGGAAGTCGCGCACCATCTCCGGATAGGGCGCCGGGCCGGCGACTGTGCCGATCACGTAGAACGTGTCGTCGCAGTTCGCCGTCCAGTCGCGGATCGCCTCGTTCATCGCGTCCTTGAGCGTCGCGCTTCCCTCTTCCACGGCATGCACTTTTGCGCCAAGCATCTTCATGCGCGCGACGTTCGGGGCCTGACGCGCGACGTCCACCGCGCCCATGAAGACTTCGCACTCCAGGCCGAAGAGCGCGGCGACCGTCGCCGTCGCGACGCCATGCATGCCCGCGCCCGTCTCGGCAATCAGCCGCCGCTTGCCCATCCGCCGCGCGAGCAGCGCCTGCCCGACGGTGTTGTTCACCTTGTGCGCGCCCGTGTGGTTGAGGTCTTCGCGCTTGAGCACAATCCGCGCGCCGCCGAGGTGTTCCGAAAGCCGCCGCGCGTAGGTCAGCGGACTTTCCCGTCCGACGTAATGGACAAGGATGTCGTTCATTTCGGCCGTGAACGCCGGATCGCGTTTCGCCTCGGCATAGGCCTTTTCGAGTTCGTGCAACGGCGTCATCAGCGTCTCCGCGACATACTGTCCGCCATAGATTCCGTAGTGTGTTTTCATAGGTCTTTGAATGTTAGTGGAAAGGTGGGAGGGTGGACGGGCGAGAACGTCGCCCGGGTCCCTCAATTCTCTCAATCTCTCCCCCGGATTCGCCGCGCGCATGAGCGTCGTGCCGATGAGGAAGCCCTGCGCGCCCGCGACCCGAAGCCGACGAATGTCATCCGCCGTCCGGATGCCGCTTTCGGCGATGCGCACGCGGTCGGACGGAATCTCGCCGAGAAGTCGCGCCGCAAGCGACGGGTCGGTGTGGAACGTGCGCAAGTCGCGGCAATTGACGCCGATTACGCGCGCGCCCGCCTGGACGGCACGCCGAATCTCGTCCGCCGTGTGCGTCTCAACGAGCGCGGCGAAACCAAGTGCGTGACAGAATGCGAGGAGTTCCTTGAGCCGCGCGTCGTCCAGCACGGCGGCGATGAGGAGGACGGCACTCGCCCCGGCGGCCCGCGCGGCGGCGACCTGATAGGGCGTCGTCACGAAGTCCTTGTAGAGGACGGGAATCGTCACTTTCGCCCGCGCCGCACGCAGATACGCCTCGCTACCGAAGAAGCGGTGCGGTTCGCAGAGGACGGAGAGCGCGGCCGCGCCGGCGGCTTCCAGTTCCTGCGCCAGCGTCGCAGGGTCAAACGCCGCGCGGATGAGGCCCTCGGACGGCGAAGCCTTCTTCAATTCGGCAATGATGTGCGCGCCCGGCCCGGCAAACACGGCGGCGAAGTCGGACGGAGGCGGGGCGGCGCGCGCCCGTTCCAGCACAGCCGCGAACGGCTCCTGCAAATCGCGCAGCGCCGCGTCCGCGCGCCGCCGCGCACTCAGTTCGGCAAGAATGTCTGTCGTCATTTGAATCGAGTTTTCTAGAGGTTATAAAAAGCAAGAAGCGGATCGTCTTCATCTGACGATCCGCCTTTGGGTACTGGACTTGGCTTCGCGTTTCGCAACTACACGGCAACCGGCCCGCGGATGTAAGACCCGTGGCGCCACCACCAGTTGTTGCTGAACGTCATGCGATTCACTTCTTCACATTGCCTTTTCGAGAAAACGGCGCGGAGTATATCACTTTCGCCGCGTCCCCGTCAAGAGACCCCTACGGCTTCTGCGTCTTCGCAGGGAGACGCACGACGCGCTGGACGCGCGTGCCGAGCGAGCAGATGATGTCGTAGGCGTGCGTTCCCTTAAGGGCCGCCCAGTCGTCCGGCGTAATCGCATCGCGTCCGCATCGCCCGAAGCAAATGACTTCGTCACCCGCCCGAACGCCCGGCACGTCCGAGACGTCCACCGTCGTGTAGTCCATCGAGATGCGCCCGACGATCTTGCAGCGGCGACCGCCAATGAAGACAAACCCGCGATTCGTGAGCGCCAGCGGAAGCCCGTCCGCATAGCCGGCCGAAATCGTCGCGATCCGCGTCGGCGCGGCGAGGCACCACGTGCGCCCGTAGCCGAGCGTCGTCCCCGCCGGCAGTTCGCGCACCTGGGCAACGCGCGTCTTCAGCGTGAGGACAGGCTTGACCTTGAGCGCGCGCTTTCCGTTCGGGTCGAACGAGCCGTGCAAGTTGATGCCCGTGCGGACAAGCGTGAACGGCTTGCGCGCACATTCGGGGAAGTTGTTGATGCCGTCCGACGCCGCGATGTGAACCTTCGCGAACGCGATCCCCTCCTTTGCGGCCGCCGCGACAATCTCCTTGAACCGCACGACCTGCCGCGCCGTGAACGGATCTTTCGGATCGTAGGCCATCGGGAAATGCGAGAACACGCCCTCGCAGACAAGGCCAGGAAGAGCCTTCACGGCCCGCATTGTCGCCAGCGCGTGCGTGACCCCGTCCGTTCCCGTCGCGAGAATGCCGAGCCGCCCCATGCCCGTATCGAGCTTGAAATGGACGCGCGCAACCGTCCGCGCCCCCACCGCCGCATCGGAAATCGCCTTCGCCGTCGCGAGATCCGTGACGGGCAGGACAACGCCCGCGCGCACCATCGCCGGAATCTCGTCCGGCAGGACGGACGAAAGGATCTGCACGGACGGCCGCCCGCGCCCCGCGTGGCGGAAGAGGGCCTGAAGTTCCAGCGCCTCGTGCGGCTCGGCGACGCCGAAGTCCGTACAGCCCGCCGCCGCGAGCGCCTGCGCGTAGGCGGAAACGCCGAGTCCATAGGCGTTTGCCTTGAGGACGCAAAGCACCTTCGCGGGTCGCACATGCGCGGCGATCTTGCGGTAATTGGCAACCAGCGTCGCGAGGTCAATCTCGACCCAGACGCGCGGCTTCAGACCGTCCGTCTGTCCGCCCGCGTCACCAAGAGTTTTTCGTTCGAGGCTCATGACAAAGAGGATTCAGATTCGATCAAAGGGAAACGGGCCAGACTCCGTCGCAGCAGAACCGCCGCTCGTCCGGGCCGTTGTCCACGCAGACAAAGCCCAACCGGTCAAAGAGTTCCGCGACTGGCGCGTTCTTCGCCGTCCGCCGCCAGCGCGCACAGACGCGGACAACACCCTGCGCCTGAAGATCGCGGGCGATCGCGGCCCATGCGCGCGTCTCCAGCCCTCGGCCGGCCACACGGCAACTCATCGTGAAATCGACGATCTCCGCACCACGCAGGACGACGAACGCGACCAGCCCCTGGTCGCCGAACCGATCGCCGGCGCAGACGGCATAGACGCGCGCGCCATCCTCCCCACGCACCAGGCCCTCGACCGCCGCCGCCGCATAGCGGTTCGTGCAGACGCTGAACTGGTTCGCCTTCTGCGAAAGCTGGGCAATGCGCGCCGCCTCTTCGGGCCGCGCCCGATGGACGTCGAGCCAACAGCCCAGCGCGTCCCAGATGTCCGCCGCCGAACACGCCGCCAGAAACTGCCGCCGCGCCGCCTCCTCACGGTAGGCCTCGGTCTTGCGACGATCTTCCGCCGTCACGACGCCGGACGGAAAATACGCCGCGAGCACAGGCGGGAACGCGGAAACCGCGACCGCCGGCAAGCGCGTCTTCATCTCCAGACGCTCGGCCGGATTGTCATCCACAAAAACGAAGGCGTCAAGGCCAAGGCCAAGCGACCGGGCGACCCGCAGCAGGTTCTCGGCCTTGGACTCCCAGTTGACCTGCGGATACAGGAAATCGTCCGCCGCCAACGGCGCAAGAGCGCCCGCGTCAAAGGCCGCGCGGACGTCCGCCGCATTGTTCTTGGAAAGAATCGTCAGCAGGACGCCCCGCGCCTTCAAGGCCTTGAGTTCCGACAGGAACGCCGTGCGCGGACGAATCGCGTCCACGCCCTCCTCGCCGACGACGCCCTCCCAAAGCGTGCCGTCCAGATCGAGGGCGACGACTTTCTTCGGCGAGAGTCCGTTCACGCGACGGTAGAGTTCCCACAGGCTCGTCACCGCCGTCACGTCCGCAAACGGGATTTCGACGCCCAGACGGGACTGGACTTCCGTCACCAGGCGGAGCTGAGCCATCGAATCCCAGGCGGGGATTGAGGCGTAGGTCGTCTCCAACGAAAGACTCGCCGCAGAGGTTCCAAGAACCTCTGCGACGAATTCGAGGAACGCGCCCTCGCTCCGGACGTCCATTACTTGGCCGTGCGTTTCTTGCGCGGGTTGGGCTGGCCGATTTCGGTGAGCATCTTGCGGAAGGAGCCCTTGCGCACGTTGAAGGGCTTGCCGCCCTTGATGCGCGGGAACTCGCACGCGCGGATCTCGGCGGACTTGTTCTCATCCGGCCCAACGACGCCGCTCTCGCCCGTCAGGGCGCACTCGACAGCCTTGCGCGCGCACTTCTCGATGAGCTTCAGATCCTTCTTGTTCGGCGCGGCCGCGCGGGCAAAGTAGCCCGACTTGAAGACCTGAACCTTCTCGGCCTTGAGGAGTTCGCCAAAACGCTTGCCGACGTACTGGCCGACGTTCACCTTGTCCAGACGCGGATGGCCGAACGCATCGACGGGCACGTCCTCGCCGCGACGGCGCATCTCGGCGATGATGTCCTTCACGCCCGCGCCCTCGGAGACGAAGATGTTGACGGAATCCCACTTGTCCATGACGGCCCGGAGGCGCAGCGCCTCTTCCTCAAAGTCGATCTTCGACTCGGGGACATACACCGCATGCACGTCCTGGCGGCCCAGCGTCTGGTTGAAGTCGTCGAGGAAGAGACCGCGCGTCTGCATCGACTTGAGCATCTTGCGGTAGCACTGCGCCGTCTTGTAGGTGAGCCAGCCGCAGTTGCGGCCCATGACCTCGTGAACCGTGAGCGCGCGCGGATTCGCCGAGTTCTCCTTGACGACGTTCATGAAGTACTTCGCGCCCTCCTCCGCCGCCGTCCACGCGCCAAGCGACTGCTTGATCGGATAGACGTCGTTGTCGATCGTCTTCGGAAGGCCGACGACGATGAGCGGATAGTTGTTCGTCGCGAGATACGCCGCGAGATCGGCCGCCGTCGTGTTCGTGTCGTCGCCGCCAATCGTGTGCAGGACGTCCACGCCGTCCTTGACGAGCTGGTCAGCCGCGACCTTGAGCGGGTCTTCGCCTTCCTTGACGAGGCCGCGCTTGACGCAGTCCTTCACGTTCGTGAGCTTCACGCGGCTGTTGCCGATCGGCGAACCGCCGTGCTTCGTCAGGACGAGCGCATGCTTGCGCACGTTGTCCGTCACCGGAATCGAATCGCCCTTCAGCAGACCCATGTAGCCGTTCACGTAGCCGATCATCTCGACATTCGGGGCCTTCTTCGTGTACTCGTCGATCAGGAAGCCGATCGAGCTTGAAAGGCACGGAGCAAGGCCGCCGGCCGTCAGAAACGCAACTTTCTTTACTTCTTTCATTTTTCTCTTCTCTTTCCGTAGTTCAGTAGCGGATTTGAAATTTGAAACCTAAAACTCCCGATTTCAGAGGCCTTTCAGCACATTGACCATCTCGACGGCAGACTGCATCACCGAGAAGCCCTTGTTGCCCTGCTTCGTGCCGCAACGCTCGACGGCCTGCTCCAGGTTCTCCGCCGAGACGACGCCGTCCAGAACCGGCACGCCCGTCTCGACCGAAATCTCCTCAAACGCCTTGGCCGTCGCCTGGTTGATGAGGTCGGCGTGCGCCGTCGCGCCCTGCACGACCGCGCCCAGCGCGAGGACGGCATCGACCCGCTTCGCCGCCGCGAGCCGCTTCGCCACGAGCGGAATCTCATACGCCCCCGGCACGCGCACCAGAAGAAGATCCTTCTCGTCACCGCCCAGGCGCACAAAAGCATCGACCGCGCCCTTCACGAGCTGCTCCGTCAGGAAACTGTTGAAGCGGCTGACGATCAAGGCCATCTTCAAACCCTGCGCATTCAGCGTTCCAATGATTTCTTTCATCGCGATTCCTTCTTGTATCTACGAAATTGGCGTGATATTATAGCAGTTTAGGCGAATCGCGTCTAGCGTCCCCGCCCGACGCGCGACGCGCGCGGCTCACGAGGCCTCGGAATCGACCGCCACGAACTCGTCCAGCATCTCCTGCGACGGCTTCTTCGTCACGAGCGAGACGACGATCGTCGTGACAAACGACAGCAGGAAGCCCGGCGCGAGCTCGTAAAGCCCGAAGACGGGATACGTCGCCGCGTAGCCTGAAAGACCGAACTTCCAGACGAAGCACGTCACCGCGCCGACGACCATGCCCGCAACCGCGCCCGCGAGATTCGTGCGCTTCCAGAAGAGCGCGAGCAGCATGAGCGGCCCGAACGCCGCGCCGAAGCCGGCCCACGCAAAGGAGACCATCTTCATGACGACCTTGAAGAACTCCGACTGCGTGTTCATCGCCAGCGCGATCGCGACGAGCGAGACGGCGCCGACGGCGAGGCGCGAGACGAGAATCAGCTCGCGGTTCGACGCCTTCTTGCGCAGGACGACCTTGTAGAAGTCATTCGAGAAGCTCGACGCCGAGACGAGCAGCTGGCTGTCGGCCGTGGACATGATGGCCGCCATGATGGCCGAGAGGAGAATGCCCGCGAAGACGCGCACGAGGAAGCCGTTCGAGAAGATGCCGTTGATCATGACCATGAAGCACCGCTCCGGATCGCCGCCGACATCCGCCAGCGTGAGCCCGCGCTGCTTCAGGTAGAGATGGAAGACGAGTCCGATCACCGTCGCCGCCGCAAGCGAAATCGTGACCCACGTCATCGCGATGCGCCGCGAACCCTTCACTTCCGCCGGGTTGTCGATGGACATGAACCGGACGAGGATATGCGGCATGCCGAAGTAGCCCAGCCCCCACGCCAGGCAGGAGACAAGCCCGACGAATCCATAGGCCTTGCCCGTCGAGGCCGTCGTGAAGAGCGACTGGAGATAGGGGTTGATCGCGTTCAGACCGTCCACCGTCGCGGCAAACCCGCCGGCCTCGCAGACGACAATGGCCGGCACGAGCACAATCGCGACGAACATGAGAAGCCCCTGGACGAAATCCGTCCAGCAGACGGCCATGTAGCCGCCCATGAGCGTGTAGCTGACGACCACCAACGCGCCGAGCCAGAGGCAGAGCGTATAGCCCGACAGGGTGAGTCCGCAGCAGGAAATCGTCTCGGGAATGCCAAAGGTCGTCGTGAAGAGCTTCGCGCAGCTCACGAACCCCGACGCCGTGTAGAACGTGAAGAAGACGAGGATAATGAGCGCCGCCAGAATGCGTGCAATCCCCGTCTTGTCGCGAAAGCGGTTGTTGATGAAGTCCGGAATCGTGATTGAATCGCCGCAAACCTGCGAATAGCGACGCAGACGGTGCGCGACAATCTTCCAGTTGAGGTAGGTGCCGATCAGAAGCCCGATGCCAATCCACGCTTCGGAGAAGCCGCCGAGGAAAATCGCGCCGGGAAGCCCCATGAGCAGCCAGCCCGACATGTCGGAGGCCTGGGCGGAGAGCGCGACGACCCACTTGTTCATCTTGCGTCCACCCAGGTAGTAGTCGCCCAGCGACTCCTGACGCTTCGAGAAGAAGAAGCCGATTCCCAGCATCAGCACGAGATACCCGGTGAACGAACCCAGAACCGTCCAGTCCAACATCGTTTTTTAACCTTCCTTTGATAAAATTTCCGAATAGTTTATCATTTTCAGTCGGTTGCTGGCAAGCCGCCGCCGCGCAACCGTCCGTCGCGCCCGCCTATTCGACGATCCGGTCGCGGCGGAACGTGACGAAGAACGAGATCGCCATGAGCAACGCGCCAACGAGATACGCCCCGCCCATGAGCGCGAAGCCGACCTCAAAGCCGCGAACGCCGTAACGCTGGGAGAGGACACCCATCACGACGCCCGAAAGGCCGCCCACGAAGAACGCGAAGACCGTGAAAATGCCGACGGACGTCGATCGGTACGGCGGCGGAATGACGTCAAAGAGCGACGCATGCGTGTTCACCTCGAAGAAGCCCCGGAAGACGCCATAGGCCGCCGTCAGCGCAATCATCGCCACCGCGCTCGGCATCAGTCCGATCATCACAAGGCACGGCGCGCCGCAGAGCATCGAAACCATCTGGAATCCCAACCGAAAGCGCGGCATCCGCTTCACGAAGCGATCCGTGAGCAATCCGCCCGCCAGAATCGCGAGAAACGCGCACAGGTGATGGTAGAGCATCGTCTGCGTTCCCGCCGCGCCGACGGACGTCCCGAACTTCATTGACATGAACTTCGGCGCCCAGAAGAGATAGGCGTTGTTCACGAAGACGATCGCCACGAACCCCGCCATCGCGCACCACGCCGACGGCTTTTTCGCAAAGTAGACAAGGCCGGAGAAGAAGGAGGGGGCGGGCGTTTGGGGGTTTGGAAGTTTGGGGGTTGGGGGGGTGGGGGACGTGTCACGCAGGGCGAAGATGAAGAACACGCCGAGGAGGAAGCCCGCGCCGCCAAAAGCCATGAAGACATGCCGCCACGTGCCGAGCACGCCCAACGCCCACGCCGTGAGAACGCCCGACGTCATCAATCCGAAATAAAGCGCGCCCTGATGAATCGAAAGCGCAATCGAGCGCGTCTCCCTGTGGAACGCCGCAATGAGCGGCGGATAGCACGGCCCATAGAAGCTCTCGCCCACGCCAGTCGCAATCGAGCGGAAGAACATGACGACAAAGAACGCCGGGATGACGAACCCGCAGATCCGCCAGTCGCCGACGAAGCCCATCATGAATGTCATGAGCGACCACGAAATCAGCGAAAGCGTGATGATCCACTTGCGCGAAAAGCGGTCGCCGACAGGCCCCGCGACAAACGCCATGCCCGCGAGCGTCCAGGAAAGGACGGTGTTGATCCAGCCGATCTGCACGTCCGTGAGCCCCAGCTCGCCTTGAATCGGAATCGTCAGAAGCCCGAACAGCGCACGATCCGCCTGATGGAAGAAGAACGCGCAGCTGAGCATCGCCAGCATTGCCCACTTGTAGCCGTTTTTCACTTCGCCGCCTCCTTCCAATGCCGGAACCAGTCAATCGAATAGACGGCCGGCAGTTCGTCCGCCGCCGGCTCGCCGACCCAGCTATACATGATTTCGCAGTCGAACGTGACATGGAGCGGACGATGGAAGCGGTCGTTCGCCCGCGCGAAGACCTCCTCGCCGTCAATGTACCACTTCAGTTCCGTCGCCGTCCAGAGAAAGCCGTACTCGTGAAAATCCGCCGCCGGATCGAACGCGAGCGAAATCTTGCGGCTCTTCGTCGGAAGCCGCTCGACCCCGCCGTTCACGATTCCCTCCAGATACGGCGTCTTCAGGCAATGAACCGTTCCGTACCAGTCACGCAACGCGCCGAAGATCTCGAACATGTCGATCTCCTCGCTGAAGTCGCCGACGCGAAACTTCCGCTCCGGCGCATCGGAGAGCGGATCATAGAGCCAAAAGGCGTTGCAGACCTTCGACCGCATCGTCCGCGCACGGCAGAGGTAGAGGCCGTAGAACGACTTCTTCTGCGCGCGCACGTAGGCGGTCGCATAGGTCGTGAAGCCACGCCGCACGTTCTCGACCGTCCGCTCGTCGGCCCGCATCCGCCGCGCCGTCAGGTTGAGACAGCCGTTCGAGACGGCCACGTTGTCGCGCGCAAAGAGGAAGCCGGACGAACGCCCCTGAAAAGACGCGACCCAGTCCGTCCACATCGTTGCATCCAACGCCGCGCCGTCAAAGTCGTCCGCGACGTCTGGCGGGCGCGACGGAACGACAAGCGACGCGGCGAGCAGGAAAAGCGCGGCAACCGTCATCGCCTCAACCGCGCAGCTTCCTCACGAGCGCGGACGCCTCCGCCGCCAGCCTCTCAATCGCCGCGTAGTCGCCGGCCGCCAGCGCGTCCTTCGGGACGATCCACGTGCCGCCGCAGCAGACGACCTCCGGGACGGCAAGGTAGTCCGCGACATTGTCCGGCTTGACGCCGCCGGTCGGCATGAACGTCACGCTCGTGAAGCGGAATGCGCCCAAGAGGTTCTTGATCATCTTGACGCCACCCGCCGCCTCCGCCGGGAAGAACTTGACCATCTTGCAGCCGGCCGAGAGGGCCTGGGAAAGCTCGCTCGCCGTCGCGATGCCGGGGCACATCGGAAGACCCTCGGCCTTCGCCGCCGCAAGGACAACCGGGTCAAAGCCCGGCGCGACGCCGAAGACGGCGCCCGCCGCCTTCGCGGCCTTCACCATGTCGGGCGTGAGAAGCGTCCCCGCGCCAAGAATCGCCTCCGGCACCTCGCGCCGGATCGCCGCGATTGCGGCGGGCGCGGCCTTTGTGCGGAACGTCACCTCCAGGACAGGCAAGCCGCCCTTGACGAGCGCCCGCGCGAGCGGCACGGCCTGCTCCTCCTTCTCGATCACGATGACGGGGATAATCCCCGCCCGGCCCAGCGTTTCGACCATGTCCATCGTGCGCGCTCCGTGCGACCTACTCCGCCCCCAGCGCGAGGCCGACCTTCTGGAGGTCCGCCGCGTCAAGCGCGTAAACGGGATCGATCTCGATCGGGAGCCCCTTCGACACCTTCACGCCGATCGCGGCCAGCCACTTCGCCCATTTCGCCTGCAGGTCGGCCTGGCACGTCGCGGGCGAGTCCGTTCCCTCGGCATTCTTGACGGGCGAGAACTCGTCCTTCGGATCAAACGCGAGAAACGCCGCGCGCTTCGCGTTCGGCAGGATGTCGAAGATGAACTTCTCGAACTTGTAGCCGTTCGGCTCCGTCGGCTTGACGACCTTGCCGTTTTCCGCGACGAACGGAATCTTCTTGAACGCGAGATGGAGCGGCATCGCCTTCGCCGCCTCACGCGCGAGGAACGCGCGGTCGAAGACGTGAATCGCCGGCGAGCCGTAGCGGAAGTAGAGGTTCTTGCCCGCCTTGCGCAGACACTGCTCCTTCGTCATCTCGGAGTACTCGACCATGCGGTACGACGAGCCGAACTGCATCGGCATGCCGACCTTCTCGAAGGGATCCCGCTTCGCGCAGAGCTTGAGCGAGTACTCCGACTTCTGAAGGACGTGGTAGCCGATGAACGCGGGGTCGGCGATTTCGACGAGCGGATTGTCAACCTGGAAGAAGAAGACCGACTTGATGCCGCGCGCCTTCATGTCGTCCAGCGCACCGGAACGCTTGAGCGCGGCGAGAAGCCCGCCATGCCCGTCCGGGCTCATGAAGACGTGGCCGGGCGCATCGAGGATGATCTTCCCCTCCTTCGTCATGCCGGGCCACATGCCCTGCGTGAAGAAGAAGACGTCCTTCGGATTGAGCCCGAAGAAGTCGTTCTCCTCGAAGCAGCGCTGCGTCGCCGCGTCGTTCGCCTCGCTCGTCATCACGTAGAACGGAATCGGCGCGCCATAGCGGATCGTGCGCGCGAGAATCTTGCGCGCATGGAAGTAGAACAGCGGCGCGCCCGTGATCGGGCCGATCGAATAGCAGCCCTTCGGGCCGTCGTACCCCAGGCGCGAACCCTGCCCGCCCGCGACGAGCAACGCCGCGACGCGACCGGCCTTGAGCTCCTTCTCGCCGGCGGCAATCGCCTTCGCGCGTTCCGCGCCCGCGAGCTCGGCGACCTTCGGCGCCGCGCCCTTCGAGGAATCGAACGTGTCGCCGCCCGTCTTCAGCGCCGACGCGCACCGCTTCAGGCTCTTCGGGTCAAGCGTCGCGATCTGCGCGAGCAGTTCCTTGCGTTCGCCCTTCGCGAGCTTCTTCCAATAGGCGAGCACGTGTTCCTGCCCGCATGACTTCAACAGCTTTTCAGCCTCCGCGTAGTTCATCGTCCGTTCTCCTCTCCTTCGCGTGTCCGTCACAGGCTCCTCGGCAGTTCCTCAAGCGAGTAGCACTCGATCCGGTCGCCGACCTGGAAGCCCTCGTAGCCCGCGAAGCACACGCCGCACTCCTGCTGACCCGTCACTTCCTTCACCTCGTCCTTGAAGTGGCGCAAGGTCTGAACCTTGCCGTCCCACACCTGCGCCTTGTTGCGGAGGATGCGGTACTTCTCCTTCGCGACGAGCCGGCCGTCGAGCATCTGCGAGCCGGCGATCTTGCCGAGTTTGCCGATGTCGTAGATCGCCTTGATCTCGGCATGGCCGAGCACGACCTCCTTGTACTCCGGCGGGAGCAGGTCGAGCATGCAGTTCTTGACGTGATCCAGCAGTTCGTAGATGATGCGGAAGGAGTTGATTCGGACGCCGTCGTGGCGCGCCTGCTGCTGGACGCCCGCGTCGTTGCCGATGTCGAATCCGACGACGATCGCCTTGCCGGCGGCGGCGGACTTGACGTCCGTCAGCGAGACGTTGCCCGTGCCCGTGCCGATGATGTTCAGGGACACCTTCTCGGACTTGATCTCGTTCAGGGCCTGGACAATCGCCTCCAGCGAACCCTGCGTGTCGGACTTGACGATCACGTTCAGCTCGCGCTTGCCCTCGGCGGCCATCGCGCGCATGAGCGCGTCGAGCGTCGCGGCCTTCGCGGTCGAGAGGGACTCCTCCTTCTTCTCCTGCGCCGTCTGCTCGGCGAGCGTGCGCGCGCGCTTCTCGTCGAGCATGACGCGGAACTCGCTGCCGGCCTCGGGCACGCCCGAAAGGCCCGTGCACTTCACCGGCATCGCCGGCGGGGCCTCCTTGACGCGCCGCCCGTGGTCGTCGATAAGCGCGCGCACCTTGCCGAAGTGCTCGCCGATGAGAATCGCGTCGCCGACCTTGAGCGTGCCGCCCGTGACGAGCAGCGTCGCGCACGGGCCGAGGCCCTGCTGAAGCTCCGACTCGATCACGAAGCCGTTCGCGCGGCGGTTCGGGTTCGCCTGAAGTTCGAGGACTTCCGCCTGCACGAGGATGTTCTCGAGCAGCGACTCCACGCCAAGGCCCGTCACGCCCGAAACGGGGCAGCAGATGATGTCGCCGCCCCAGTCTTCCGGTGTCAGGCCCTTCTTCTGAAGCTGCTGCTTGACGCGATCGACGTTCGCCGTCGGCTTGTCGGACTTCGTGATCGCGACCATGATCTGCACGCCCGTCTGGCGGCAGACCTTGATGCACTCCTCCGTCTGCGGCATGATGCCGTCATCGGCCGCCACGATGAGGACGGCGATGTCGGTGATCTGGGCGCCGCGCGCGCGCATTGCGCTGAACGCGGCGTGGCCGGGCGTGTCGAGGAACGTGATCTTCTTGCCCGCGATCTCGACCTGGTAGGCGGAAATCTGCTGGGTGATGCCGCCCGCCTCGCCCGCGGCGACGTGCTCCTTGCGGATGTAGTCCATGAGCGTCGTCTTGCCGTGGTCGACGTGGCCGAGGAACGTGACGACCGGCGCGCGCGGCTTCAGCGTCTCCGGCGGATCCTCCGGGATGAGGTCGTCCGCGTCAATCGCCTTCAGGACGGGCTTCGCCGCCGCCTTGTCGCGCGCATGCTCGATCGTCACCTTGAAGCCGTACTTCTCCGCGACCTTCGTCGCGACGTCCGGCTCGACGCGCTGGTTGATGGACGCGAGGATCTTCAGGCCCATGAGGTCGGCGATCAGGCGGTTCGGCTTGATGTTGAGCTTCGCCGCGAGATCCTTGACGATCACGGCGCCCCGGATCGAGATCTCCTTGTTCGCCTCGTCGACGGAGATCCGGCTGCCCTGCTCCATCACCTTCGGCGCCACGCGCGGCGCATTCTTGTCAAAGCCCCTCTGGCCCTCGCGGTCCTTCCGGCCCTTGCGGCTGCCGCGCGCGGCGTCCTCCACGTAGATCGCGGGCTTCGGCGGACGCGGCTTCGGCGCGGACGCGACGGAAATCGAGATCGTCGCCGTCGGGCGCGCGCGCTGAAGCGGCTTGAACCCCGCCGCCGTCAGGCCCGTCTGCGCGGCGGAAATCGTCGGCACGGCCTTCGGCTTCACGCCCGGCGCCATGCGAATCGCGGACTTCGCGGGCGAGGCCGGCGCGGCGGACGCGGCCGCCACGGACGGCGGACGCGCCTCCACCGCCGGCTTCTTCGCCGCCGGCGCGACGGGCGCGACCGCCGGCATCTCGACCTTCTTCCCGTCCGCCGCATCGCGGGCGATCTTCAGGTGCGTCTCGAGCTTCGCCTTCTGCGCGGCGAAGAACGCCGCGTTCAGCTCGGCCACGCGCTTCGCCTTGGCGGCGCGCGCCGCCGTCGCATCGCCCTTCGGCGCGTTCGCCAGCGCCAACTTGAGCGCCGCCAGCTCGCCGTCCTCGACCGCGCTGACCGCGCTCGACACCTCGACGCCCGCCTTCTCGGCGACGCGCAGGACCTCGGCGCTCGTGACGCCCGCCTCCTTGGCTATTTCACAGACTCGCATAAATCAGGCTTCCTCTCCCTCGTTCGCGTTCGCCGTCAGCTCGGCCACGGCCTTCGCCGCCGCATAGACGCCCTTCGCCGTCACCTCGTCGAGGCCCGTCGCCGCGATGAAGCTCGCCTCGTCCTCCTCGGCGATGCCGTCGACCGTCAGATAGCCCGCGTCGGCCATCTGCGTCGCGATGGCCGTCGAGACGGAGAACATCTCGGCGAGTTCCTTGATCGCCTCGGCCTTCTGATCCTCGAACGAGGCCGTCGCCATCGACTTCTTCACCTCGACGTGCCAGCCCGTGAGCTTCGTCGCGAGCCGCACGTTCTGGCCGCGCTTGCCGATCGCGAGCGAATACTGGTCGGCCGCCGCGATGCACCGCACCGTGTTGGGCACGTCAGGGTCGATCTCGATGGACTCGAGCTTCGCCGGGGCGAGCGCCTGCGCGACGTACTGGCGGATGTCCTCGTTCCAGCGCACGATGTCAATCTTCTCGCCGGAAAGCTCGTTGACGATCGCGCGCACGCGGCTGCCGCGCTGACCGACGCACGCGCCGACCGGGTCGACCGACTCGTTCGCCGTGCGCACCGCCAGCTTCGCCCGGTAGCCGGGATCGCGGCTCACGCCCATGATCTCGACGACGCCGTCGGCGATTTCGCTCACCTCCAGGCGGAAAAGCGCCTCGACGAACTTGCCGTCGGCGCGCGAGAGCGTGACGGACGGCCCCTTCGCGTCCGGATCGACGCGCTTGACGATCGCGCGGATCGGATCGCCGACCTGATACTCTTCCGTCGGGATGCGCTCCTTGCTGGGCAGCACCATCTCGACCTTTCCGACCGTCACGTACGTGTCGCGGTGGGAAATCGCCGAGACCGTGCCGGAGACGATGTCGCCCACGCGGTCGCGGTACTCGCTGAAGGTGTTCGTGCGCTCGGCCTCGCGGATCTTCTGGAGAATCATCTGGCGCGACGTCTGCGCCGCAATGCGCCCGAGCTTCGAGGCCGGCATCTCAACCTCGAGCGTCTGCCCCTCCTCGACCGGCTCGCCGTGGTTGTAGCGCTGGGCGCGCGCCTTCGAGATGAAGCCGACGCCCGCGTCCTCGTCGGAGACGACGAGCGTGTCGTAGACATGGAGCGAAAGATCCTTCCGGTCAATGGCGACGCGCAGGTCGTTCGTCACGTTCGCATTCTTGCGGGCCGCCTGGGCCAACGCCTGCTCGATCGCCGTCAAAACGATCTCGCGGCTGACGCCGCGCTCGCTTTCAATCTGCTGCACGACCGCCAGCAACTGAGTGTTCATCGCCATTTCTCGCTCCTTATTTCTGTCAAAAATCAAAACGCGCCCCCCGGCCCGACCCGCTGGATCGCCGAAAAACAATGCGTAGAATACCCTATTCGGGCCGAAATGTCAATGCAGCCGCCCCTTACGCCCGCAAAAGGACTTTCTTGACGAACGCGCGCTGCTTCTCGCGATAGGAGTGGATGCCGACCGAGAGAATCGTCCCGACCGCAAAGAACGCGCTCAGGAGATTCGTGCCGCCGTAGCTGAAGAACGGCAAGGCCATTCCCTTCGTCGGCAACGCCTTGCAGACCACGCCAATGTTGAACATCGCCTGGAAGAAGATGATGAAGGCCATGCCGACGACAAGAAACCGCCCGAAGCGGTCGGACGCCTTGCGCGCGATGTAGACCGACAGCGCGAAAAACGCGCAAAAGAGCAGCACGACGCCCACGGAGTAGAGGATGCCGAGTTCCTCCGCACCGACGGCAAAGACGAAGTCCGTGTGCGCTTCGGGCAGGTAGAGGTATTTCTGCATCGACTCGCCCAGTCCTGCGCCCCAGACGTTGCTGTTGCCGATCGCCGCCAACGCCTGGTTCGCCTGGTAGGCCGCGCGCTGAGCCGCCGCGTCCTGCACCTGTGCGCCAACGTCAAGCTGCACGCCGAAGAACGCCGCGAGGCGCGCCATGCGGTTGGCGTTCGTCGCAACCTTGAAGACGAAGACGCCCGCGCCCAGCAAGCCGAACGGAACCAGGTGCCGCAGGCGCGTGCCCGCGACGAACATCATGAGAGCGGCCGCACAGGAGACGACCATGAACGAGCCGAAGTCCGGCTCCAGCAGAATCGGGACAAGCAGCCCCCCCGCGAACGCGACGGGCCAAAACGCCCCCTTCCAGAAAAGCTCGACTTTCCACCCCAGGCGATCCAGCCACGCCGCGAGGAGAATCACGACCGAAAGCTTCGCGAACTCGCTCGGCTGAAGGCGAAGCGGCCCGACGGTAATCCAGCGGTGCGAGCCGTTGATCGCCTTGAACCCGAAGACCGACCAGAGCAGGACGACGACAGCCAGATAGAAAAGCCACGCCAGCACCATGTGATCCCGCCACCGCCGATAGTCGAACAGCGCGACGCCGACGGCGATCACAAGCCCGGCCACGAGATAGGCGAACTGGCGCTTGATGAAGAAATAGGCGTCCCCCTGATGAAGACGCATCGCGTTCGCCGCGCTCGCGCTCGACAAAACGACAAGGCCCAGCGCCACGAGCAACGTGACAACCAGGCCTAGCCAAAACAGCGCGGACTTGCGCACGGAAAGACGATTACTGCCGCAGCTCGGCCGGAATCTTGATCACCTGCCCGGCCTTGAGCGTGTCGCTCTCGCCGAGGTTGTTGAGCTCGCGGATTTCCGCCGGGTTCGCGCCGAACTTGACGACGATCGCCGTGATGTCCTCGCCTTCCTGAACCGTGTAGGGAATCGTCGCGGGCGTGGCCGCGGCAACAGGCGCCGCCTCGGCCGCCGGCGCGTCCGAATCCGCCGAGGCGGGCGTCGCATCCGTCGCAGGCGTTTCAGCCGCCGGCTCGGTCGCCGGGGCCGCCGCAGGTTCCGCAGGCTTGGTCTCGGCCGGCTTCTCGGCCGGCTTGGCGGCCTTCGCAGCCGGCTTGGCCGTCGCCTTCGCCCCCGTCGTCTTCTTCGCGGAAACGACCTTCTCGGCCGGGACCTTCAGCTTCTGGCCGACCTTGAGCGAATCGCTCGTCAGGCCGTTCATCGCCTTGAGCTGGCGAATGTTGATGCCGTTGCTGTAGGCAATCGCGCCAAGCGTGTCGCCGTTCTTGACGACATACTCCTTCGTCGCGCCCGTGTAGGCCGGCGCAGACGCCGGCTTCGCGCCCTTCGTGGCCGCCTTGCGAACGACCGGCGTCTTCTGCTCGCCGACGTCGACCTTGCCGGGGATCTTCAGCTTCTGCCCAACGCGGATGAGGTCGGACGACAGGCCGTTCAGCCGCTTGATTGAGCCGATCGTCACGTTGAACTTCTTCGAGATCTTCGCGAGATAGTCGCCGTTCTGCACAACGTAGACCGTGTACTCCGGCTCGGCCGGCTTCGGCGGCGGCACGGGCTTCGGCGTCACGATGCACGCGCAGTCGGCCGCCCCGCACGCGCAGGGACTCGTGTGCTTCGTGCCGGCCGGGCACGCGCACTTCGGGGCCTCGACCTCGACGGCCTCCGCCTTCTGCTGGGGCGCAGCCGGCGTCGCCTCGACGGGCGTCGCGTCCTTCACCTCATCATGCGTCGGCGCGCCCGCGCGACGGTAGTCAGGATCCTTGCAACCGGCGACGACCGCGACGGCGGCGGCACCGAACACCATTCCGAGCTTCTTCATTCTGTCTTTCCTTTTTGGACGAGCCGCGCGAAGGCCTCCCCACGCGCCCCGAAACTTTTAAACTGGTCAAAACTTGCGGTTCCAGGGGACAGCAGCACCGTCTCGCCCGGCCTCGCCTCGCGCCGCGCCGCCTCGACCGCCCGTTCCAGCGTCCCGCAGATCTCACAATCGACGGACGTCGCCCAGGCCTCCGAAAAGGCTTCCGCACAAGAGCCGATAAGATACACTTTTTCCGCCCGCTCTGTCAAGACGGGCAGGGCCATTTTCGGGTCGTCGCCCTTGGGCAAGCCGCCCGCGATGAGACGGACACGCCCCGCGCACATCCGGACGCCTGCGACAAGCGCGGCAACCGACGTCGCCTTCGAGTCATCCACATAGCGAACGCCCCCCATCTCGGCAACCGTCTGGAAGCGGTGCGGCAACGGCGCGAACGCCGCGAACGCCGCGCGAATCTGCGCCGCGTCCAGTCCCGCCGCGCGCATCAGGCCAATCGCCGCACAACCGTTCGGCCGCAAGATCGCGTTGTCGAAGTAAGAGCCCTTTAGCAACCCCTCCAAGTCGCTTGGTTCCTCATCCCCCAAACCCCCAAACCCCCAAACTTCCATCCCCCCAGACGCCCCAACGCCCTCCTTCGCGAATCCGAGGAGCTTGCGCTTGAGCGCGTGGTAGACCGCGACGGAGCCATGGCGGTCGAGGTGGTCTTCCTGGAGATTCAGGAGGGCCGCCGCCTCGAACGTGTCGGGCGGCAGCGTCGTCGTCTCAAGCTGGAAAGACGAGACTTCGACGACGGCCCAGCCCGGCTCTTCGTCGAGGAGGTCGCAGACGGGTCGCCCGTAGTTGCCGCACGGCACGGCACGGCCGCCCGCGCCGGCAATCGCGTCGGCGACGAGCTTGACGACGCTTGACTTGCCCTTCGAGCCGGTCACGGCGAGGAGTTTCCAGCCGCGCCGCTTCAGTTCTTCGCAGCCGAGCTGGAGTTCGCTCTTGACGGGAAGGCCGGGACTGGCGACAACGAGATCGTAGCCCTCGGCGAAGTCGACGGCAAAGCCGCGACGACGCAAGTCGGCCGCCGCCGCCGTGCCGCTCTTTCCCGTGCCGAGGACAAGCGCCTTCTTCACTTACTTCGCCTCGCGCACGACGTCCCGCCCCGCGTAGGACGGCGGCACATAGCCGTGTTCCGACCCCTGGACCCAGAGGATCTTCTTGTTGCCGGGGATGTTGTTCCAGAGCTTGGCCAGCCCCGTCGGCGGACAGCAGTAGTCGCCAAGGCCCGCGCGCGTGATGAACGTGAGGCACGTCGCCGGGATGCGCCGGGCAAAATTCGCCGCGTCGTAGTAGCCCATCGACTCCGTCCACGGAATGTACCAGCCGTCCCCCGCCAGGCCCAGCGACCGATCCGTGCGGAGCTTGCCCGACGTGTAGAGGTCGCAGCACCAGGTGATGCCGCTCTCGGCGCGCGTCACGCCCTCGCCGCACGCGGCGGCCCAGATCGTCTGAAGCCCGCCCTGGCTGCCGCCGGAGGCGATGAGCTCCTTGCCGTTCCAGCCCTCGACCGTCTTGAGGTACTGAAGCGCGCGCTTGACGCGCAGAACCATGCCGTTGAAGTAGGCGACTTCGGGGTCTTCGTTCTGCTTCGCGTCAAACGCATAGGCCTTGTCATGCGAGCGAATCTCCCAGCGGAGCGCCTTCGTGTCCGCATCGGTCGCGCCGAACGCGGGGAGCTTCAGTCCGTGCGCGTTGACGTTGAGGACGATCTCGCTGTCACGCGCCCACGACGGCGCCGCGTGCGTGCAGCGGTCGCCGCTGTAGCCGTGCGTCTCCAGCCGCGCCGGGAACGTCTTGCCCTGCGCGACCGCCGTCGGGACGGACAGGTAGCCCGTGACGGGACGCAGCCCCGCGCAGCGGATCTCGATCGCGTAGATCTTCGCCCGCTTGTTGGCGCAGGGGATCTCGATGCGCTCGGCCTTGAGCGGCACGCGGTCAAGCCGCGCGAACTGCCCCGCCCAAAAGGCGTCGAAGTCCTTCGGCTCCGGATGCGTCGTCAGCGTCTCGACCGCCGCGCCCGCGCCGCCGTCGAAGAAGACCTCCTTCTTCGCGCGCTCAAAGGCGTTCATCGCTTTCTTGCCCTCGGGCGTGTTCGGGTCGCCCGTGAACTGCTTGCGGTAGCGCTTGCCGGTCTTGTCCACGACCGCCGCGTAGAGCCGCACGAAACCAGGCTTCGCGATCTTGGTCGCGTAGACGAACGGCGTCTTGCCGTCGAAGGGAACCTTGCCCTGCTCGACGACCCCGTCGTCGCCCGTCCGCGTCCAGTCGAGAAACCACGCGCCCGGCGCAAGTTCGCCCACGTCCGTCGGCGTGACCGTGAACGTCATCGTCTCGCCGACCTTGTAGTCGATCGGACACTTGTCCGTCGTGCCCTTGAGCCAGGCCGCGTCGAGCGGACCCGCGCCGACCTGCGCCGCCACGAATGCCGCCACTGCCAACATCAATCGCTTCATCTCTTCGTCCCTTTCACGTGTCGTGTTCGTTGTTTCGGAAACCGCCCTCAGCAAAAGCCGGCCGCCGCCAGCGCGGCTTCGGTCAGCCCCGGTCGCGCCGCGTCCTTCGCGAGATACTTGCCGACGACGTCGCCCTCCACGTTGATGCCGTCGCCGACCCGCTTCGCGCCAAGCGTCGTCTCGCGCGCCGTCGTGGGGATGAGGTCGACGCCCAGCCAGTCGTCGCCAAGCGCGGAAATCGTGAGCGACACGCCGTCAAGCGTGACCGAGCCCTTGAGGACGGACTGCGCGGCCAGGACGCGCCCGCACCGCACGCGCAGCTGCCTGTCGCGCCCCTTCGGCAGGATCGCCGAGACGACGCCGCGCCCGTCGACGTGGCCCTGCACGAGATGCCCGCCGAGCGCCTCGCCCGCGCGAACCGCGCGCTCCAGGTTCACCTTCACGCCGGGAGCAAGTTCCGCCAGGCCCGTGCGCGCCTCCGTCTCGCGCAGGACGTCGGCCGTGAAGCGCGAGCCGTCGCACCGCACGACCGTCAGGCACACGCCGTTGACGGCGACGGACTCGCCCGCCTCCAGCGGACGCGGCCACGGCACGTCCGCCGCGACTTCAAGGACAAGACCGCGCCCGCGACTGATGCGCTTGACCGTTCCGATTCGCTGCACGAGCCCCGTGAACATGGCAAACGACGGTATCAGCCCTCGATCTTCTTCACGACGCTCGTGCAGGCCTTGAGAACGCCCGCGACGTCCGCCAGGTTCGACGGAATGATCATCGTGTTGTTCGTCTTCGCCAGATTGCCGAACTGCGTCAGGTACTGCTGGGCAAGCTGCATGTTGACGGACTCGAGCCCGCCCTTCCCGCCAATCGCCTCGGCGACCTTGCGGATGCCCGTCGCCTGCGCCTCCGCGACAAGCAGGATCTCCTGCGCCTTGCCCTGCGCCTCGTTGATGCGGCGGGCGCGCTCGCCCTCCGACAGCGCGATCGCCTGCTGGCGCTCGCCCTCCGCGCGGTTGATCTTCGACTGGCGCTCGCCCTCCGACTCGGCGATCATCGCGCGCTTCTCGCGCTCCGCGCGCATCTGCTTCTCCATCGCGTCGCGGATCGTCTGCGGCGGCGTGATGTTCTTGATCTCGTAGCGCGTGACCTTGATGCCCCACGGGTCGCTCGCCTTGTCCACCGCCGAGACGATCGCCGCGTTGATCGACGTGCGCTCCTCGAAGCTGCGGTCGAGGTCGAGCTTGCCCATCTCCGAGCGCATTGTCGTCTGCGCGAGCTGCGTCGTCGCGAAGAGGTAGTTGCCGATGCCGTAGGAGGCCTTCACCGGGTCCATCACCTGGACGTAGAGGATGCCGTCCACCGAGACGGCGATGTTGTCCTTCGTGATGCACTCCTGCGGCGGCACGTCAATCGCCTGCTCCTTCAGCGTATGCCGATAGGCGATCCGGTCGATGAACGGGATGAGGATGTGGAACCCCGCGTCCAGCGTGCAGCTGTACTTGCCGAGCCGCTCGACGATGAACGCCGTCTTCTGCGGCACGACGATGGCCGTCTTCAGGACGGCGACGAGGATGATGAGGGCCACAAGGCCGAAGAACACGAGAGCACCCATGACGTTTCCTTTCTGTCTTTGTCTTTTTATGCCTACAAGTCTTGGCTTCGTCTGCGATTCGCTAGTCCTGCCGCCCCGGCGTGAGGAACGTCACCTTCCGGATCTCCGACCGGGGGAAGGTGCTCGTGATGCCGAGCGAGACCTCCACGACGATCGATTCGGGCGTATTCGAGACGAGGACGCCGCGATACGTGCCGCGCGACGTCACGATCTCAATGTCCGGCACGAAGATCCGGCGCAGGCGAATGCGGTGCTGGGCCGTCCGCTGGTTCTGGACGTTCGAATGGCGGACGAAGTCCGAATAGCCCTCCTTCGAGACGACGAGACGGTGTTCGCCCTCCAGCACGTTCTCGATGACGAACGGGTCGCTGAACTCGGCGTTCGGCACGGAGGCCTTCGTGACGCCCACGAGCCGCCCGTCCAGCGTGAGGCGCGCGCCCGCCGGCGCCGTCACGACCTCCAGCCGGCCCATGACATTCGACAGGCGGAACTCCTCGCTCGCCGCCGCGCCGTTCTCAAGCGTCACCGTCCGGGACTGCGTGCCGTAGCCGTCCAGTTCCGCCCGAACGGCGTAGGACCCCGGCTTCAGGCCCGCCAGCGACACAGGCGCCTTGCCCTCGAAACGGTCGTTCACGTAGATGCGCGCGCCCTCCGGGACGGACGAGAGATGCAGCGTGCCGGGAAGCCCCTTCAGGACGACGGGAAGCGTCTGCACGTCGCCCGCGTTCACGGCCAGTTCGCGAATCTCCTCCGCAAAGCCGTCCAGACGGAACTTCACGACCGCCCGCCCTTTCGGCACGCCCGTCACCTTCAGTGGCGTCTGGCCGCGCACGATGCCGTTCACCGTCACCTCCGCGCCCGCCGGCTCGCTCAGGATGTCAATCGTCCCCGACGCCAGCACCAGCTGCTCCTCGCGGACAAGCGGCTTGCGCCCCTCGAACTTGACGGTGATCACCTGATCCTGATAACCCGCCTTGCGCAAACGCACGTTGTGCACGTCGCGCACGGACAGGTGCGTGATGAGGCGCGGCGTCTGCCCGACCGACACGCCGTCGATCTGGATGTCGCACCCTTCGGGATCCGTCTTGAGGAGGAGGAGTCCCTTCTGCTCCCGCAGAACCGAGTTCCGCTCGACGAACGGCCCTTCGCGCGTGTCAAAGAAGCGATCGGAGTCGTCGTAGCCCAAACAGCGGAACTTCACGTGATGCCGCCCCGGCTCCAGGTCATACAGCATGATCGGCGTCGTCCCCCGGTCTTTTCCGTCGACGATCACCGTCGCCCCCGAGGGGTTGGTCGTCAGGCTCACGCGACACGCGACCTGCGGCTCGTCCGCAAAGGCCGCCGCCGCCAAAAGAAGCCACGCACAGGCGAATCTCATCACTTGCCTCCTTTCAGACGCTTCTCGACGTCAACCAGCTTGGCCGCCGCCTCCCGATTCCGGTCGTCGCTTCGATCCGGCACGAGCTCCAGAAGGACGGACAGTTCGCGCTGCGCCGTCTCCCACTGCCGCAGGTTGATCGCGCGGTCGGCGAGGAAGCGCTGGTTCGCGTAGCGCACGCCCAGCTCGCCCTTCGCCGCCTCAAGCCCCTGCCGCGCCACGACGGCGCACGCCGGCTTCGGATTGACCGTCTCCAGATAGAACAGCGCCTCCTCGTAGGCCTTCACCGCGCCGAAGAGGTTGCCGTGCTGGACGTCGCGATCCTCCCACTTCGCCTGTCCGAGCGCCACGGCCTCCTCCGCCAGGGAGACGAGCTTGTCGCGCGAATACTGCAACGCCCAGACGCCCAGCTGGTTTTTCGAGAACGTCTCCAGCTTCTCGCGAATCACGCGGAACGCCTCCGGCTCCTGCGTGTTGACGATGCGGATGACCTTCGCGTACGTCGCGTAGACGACCCGAAGCGTCCAGCTCTCAAGCGCGGGCGGATCGGGCATGACGCCCTCGTAGGCGCGGTCAATCCCGCGCAGGGTCTTGTACGCCAGAATCTCGTTCAGTTCGGCCAACGCCACCTCGTCCAGCCGCTGGCTCTTCGTGACGTGTCGGTTTTCGGCCGGCACGTCATCGACCGTGACCTTGAGGACGCCGGACGACGACAGCGACATCTCGTAGCGGAAGATGCCCGTCGCGTTCGCCTCGACCTTCTCGTAGAAGACCTCCCGGACGGCGGGCGACTCGTCGGGCACGTCCTCGACGACCGCCTCCTGCTTCGCGGGCGGCGCGACCAACAGGACATAGACCGCCGCCACGCCCACCAGGAACCCGAACACCCAAAGGACGTTGGCAAACGGCGAACGGCGGCGACGCGCACCAGGGGCAGACGCCGCCGTCGGCGCGTCCAGCCCCAAATCGACCGTGCCGCCCGCCGGAGCCGCACCACCGACCGCGACCACACGGAGAACCGTCGAGCCGACCTCGATGACGTCGCCGACCTTGAGATCCGCTGGCGCACTGTCGAGGACGCGCCCGTTCAGCGACGTGCCGTTCGCGCTCGCGAGATCCGTCAGGCGGACGTCGCTTTCGCCGACCGCCTCGAAAAGGCAGTGGTTGCGCGACAGTTCCTCGTCGGGAATGCAGATGTCGTTCGAGGACGAACGCCCCAGCCGAAGCCCGCCCGGCGGGACGGCGAAACGCTTTCCGGCCAGCGCACCGCTGGCGATTTCAAGTTCGGGCCTCTGTGCCATCAGAAGAATCCTTTCATTGCCTGGCTCAGGACCGGCCCGAGCAAGATGATGAATACGGCAGGGAAAATGCAGAGGAGAAGCGGGCCGAGCATCTTCACGGGCGCCTCGGCCGCCTTCTTTTCGGCGCGGTCAAAGCGACGCGCGCGGAGCTGGTCAGACTGAATCCGGAGGATCGCGCCGATGGAGACGCCCAGCTCGTCCGCCTGGATAAGCGCAAACGCAAGAGCCCGGAGGTCCGGCTGCCCCACGCGAACGGCCATGTTCCGAAGGGCCTCCCGGCGCGACGAGCCGACCTGAATCTCCTTCGTCATCCGCAGCAGTTCCTCGTTGAGCGGGTCCGGCCGCCGCAGACGGCAGCCGCGCTGGAGCGCGCCGATGAAGTCCATGCCCGCCTCGACCGAGAGCGTCAGCAGGTCAAGGGCGAACGGTAACGCCCGCTGGATCGAGAGGTGACGCCGCCGTCGCACGCCATAGAGCCAGAGGTCGGGGACGACCCAGCCGAGCATCAACTGCAGGGCGACGAACTCGCGGCCGGACAGAAGCCCCTCAAACCCCGCCTGCACAAGGAGCGTGTCGGCGCGCGCGACCGACGCGGCGAACAGCGGACGCCCGATAATCCCAAAGAAATTCGGCGTCAGCGGCAAAAGCGCACGGAAAACGAGCGGAATCGACCGCTCCTGACGACGCCCGTCCGCCAGCGTGACGTACGTCACCTCCCCGGCGATGGACACAAGATACCAGACGAGGCCCGCCGCCGCGAGTGCCCACGCCGCCATCGTCGCTAGGGAGAGTATGTTCACGCCACTCATCTTGTCCTGTCTCTGAAGCGAGAAGTCTACCACATCGCCCGAACGATTGTCAATGCCCGCCCACGCGGGTCGGCTTCGCGCACGAACCTTGAGCCGATGCGACAAAAGTTCCTTTGGATCGAACGGGCGGAACAACCGCCTCACAACACCGTGATGGCGAGATTCCCTTCGCGGCAAAGCGCGCACGTCCACGTCCGTGCGACCGCTCGCTTAGGTCAAGGCGAGGGCAGGCGCGGACGAGGCGGAATCCTCTTCCGGATCGTTGAGGCAGTTCGCCCGTTCAATGCGTTTGCCCTTTTTGCTTTCTAGGCGCACGTGCAGGTCGATCAGCTTTCGCGCCGAACTGGCGATGGAATGCGCGCGCGGAGCGTCCACGAAAATGCCGCACGCCTTCGCGTACGTTTCCTGAAGATGCGCCAGGGCATCGCCAATGTCCTCAAACGTCTTGAGAAAATCGTTGGTGCGCTTCAGAAGTTCGCGCGCCGTGTCGACGATCGCCTGTTGGTTGCGCGCCTCCTTCTCGTGCTGCCACGCGAGATACACGAGACGCAGATACGCAAGAAGCGTCAGCGGCGTGATTAGGACGACGTTGTTCTGCGCGGCGAACTGCCACAGCGAAGGTTCGGCCTGAAGTGCGGCCATCAGCGGCGCCTCGTAGGCCACGAACATCGCGGTGATCGGAAGATAGTTCCTGTCCCGATGCTCTTCCGAAAAGACCTTTGGATACTTCTTCTTCGCCAACTGGTCTATTTTCTGTCGGACGCTTGCCACGTGCGCCGCAAGCTTCTCGGCCTTGGTCTTTTCGTCCGTGGCGGCCATGTACTCCATGTACGCGGTAAGGCTGACCTTGCTGTCGATGACGAGCCAGCGGTTCTCCGTGTCGCAGACCTGCGCGTCCGGACGATCACTGTCCGTCCCCTTCTGGAGAAAGAAGTTCACGTTCTCCTCCAGTCCCGCCTGCCGAAGCTTCTCGGCCAGAATCTCCTCGCCCTTTCGTCCCTGATAGCGCGTATTGGACGACAGGGCGTCCGCGACGCCGCTCAGGCCGTCGGCGATTTTGCCAATGGCCTCGACGTGTCCGCACATCGCCTTCTCCAGAGAGGCGTTGCCGTCCTGCGTCTTCTGCGTAAGTTCCTGGAGATGGAGCAACTGGTCGCGCAACGGCTTGACGATCTGTTCCATCTGCGTCTTGTTGAAAAGCGTGAGATCCGCCTGCTGCTCCTTCATCTTGGACGCGGCCAGGTTTCCAAAGTTTTCGCGCAGGGCCTTGACGGACTCGGCGAACTTCTTCTCCGTTTCGGCGATGAGCCGTTCCGTCGACGCCTCCCTGTCGCGAAGCGCCTTTTGGCACGCCGCCTCCTTCTCGGCGAGCAGCCTGTCACACGCCCGCGCGCCGTCGGACAGCCGCTCGGCCCACGCCTTTTCGCGCGCGAGAGAAATCGCCCTCTCCTGTTCAAGTTCGGATTTCAACCGCACGGCTTCGACCGCACCCGCGTCGGAACGCCCCTTTGACTTGATCAGCAGAAACGCCAACGCCAGCGTCGACGCAAGCAACGCAACGGACAAGATGCCAAGAACAACCATGTTTCCTCACCTCCCGAGTTTCTCTCGTTTTTCGTTTTCAACCAAATGACGTCCGCACCGTCAGCGCGACTTGGGGCGCGCCGTTGCGCGGGGGGCGCTCCCTGTCTTCTTCGGTTCGGACTTCTTCGCCGCCGGCGCCTCCGACTTCTTCTTCACGGGCTTCGCCGGCGCACGCGCCACGGGCTTGGGCGCCGCCTTCTTCGGCGGCGTGATGCGCGGCGTCAGCTTCGGCGCGGGTGAGACGACGGGCGGCGCGCCATAGGCCCGAACCATCGTGTCAACGCGCCCGTAGAGGGCTTTCTGGAGATACGGGTCGGCCTGCCGAAGCCGTCCCGCGCGCTGGTCGAGGTCGGACGCGGGGCGCGTCGTGAGGCCCAGCTGACGACGCACGGACGGCATCGCAAAGAGCATCCCGCACCGCTTCCGCCCCCGATGCTTGTAGCGATGCCACTTGTTCGGCGCGCCATAGGCGACATGGCTATGGCAGACGACGCGATGATCCGCCAGCCGGTACATGGTCTGCAGCTCCTTCACGAGCGTACGGATCGCGCGAATCTGCACGAGCGGCATGGCCTTGTCATGGTAGCCGACGCACTCGATGCCGATGGAGAACTTGTCGACGTCCTCCTGCCCGTTCCACATCGAACGGCCCGCGTGGAATGCCTCGCGGTCACGGTCGACGATGCGGTAGATCGACCCGTCTTCCGTGACGCAGAAATGGCATTCGCCACGGTCGGAAAGCTTGTTGAGGGAACTGCGCGCCGGGGCTTCGGTCGTGTGCAGGACGATCAGTTCCGTCGACGCGCGAACCCGCCGCTCCGGATTGCGCGGCGAACGATAGCGGTTCGAGGCATCGACGCCAAAGGCGGTCATCGCGGAAAGGACAAGTGCGAGAGCCGCCAGGGCCCCTCTCCGCACGTCGCGTCCTTTCCAAAAGGTCATGCCGCCCCTGTCCTCCGCGCTCGCCCCACGCGCGAAGCCCTCGGTCAGAAAAGCCCGATCCGCTCGCCGCAGAGGACGCGCGTCTCGAGACCGGCAGCCGAATTCCGGACAAGATCCAAGTCAAACGCCACGGCCCCGGCGGACGCGACAAAGACGACCGTGGAGCCGCCGAACTTGAAATACCCCTTTTCATCGCCCTTGGCGTGTTCCGTGCCCGAAAACGTCTGGACGATCGTCCCGACGCCGAACGCCCCGACGTCCACCAGCCAGAAGTCGCCGAACGTCGCCCGCCCCTTCAAAATCTGCCGCTCGTTGTCGGCATAGACGTCAGGATGGCGCAGAAGCGCGATGGGATTCACGGAATGGTACAGCCCCGGCACAACGCGCACCGGATCCGCCGTCCGACAGTCACAGGGAAAATGGAAGCGGTGATAGTCAACCGGCGCGAGGCGGATGACCGCGATGTCGTAACGGCCCGCTGGCGCGGCATCCTCGAAGACCGTGCGCAAGGAGCGCGTCGCGCCCTTAAGCGGAAACGGCGAATCGGCATCGGCATTCAAGAAGAGCCGCAAACGGCCGTCCGCCGGGCTGACAAGGCCCTCGCCGACCGGCCGCGCGCCAGGCTTCAGACGGCGCGTGAAGAAGTCGTTGAAGGACGCATAGTCCGCAAGCGGCTTTTCGGCCTCCTCCCAGCGACAGCCGGGAATCGCCGCCAAGGCCGCGATGTCCTTTTTCGAGCGCGGCGAATCGTAGCGGCGGCCCATCCAGTCCGAAACCCGCCGCGAGCCGAAGAGGACGCTCCAAAGCGTCCGCCCCAGCAGCGTCTCATAGGCGAAGCGAAGCGCCTTGTCGCCCATCACGGACTCGGCGACCCGACGCCCCGTCGCACGCTCGACATACTCGACCGGAATCCTGCCCATCCGCAATCAGTTAAAGCCCTTTCTCATTCTTGGCGCATTATACCACATCACGCCGAAGTTCCGCAAGCAGTCCGCAGATTGGGGACAGGCCCCACGATTTCTACGGCTCGTCGCCCGGCGATTCGCCCGCAAGCCGCTCCAAAATCCGAACAGCCGCCGCCGTAACGTCATTCGTCCCGACCCGCCAGCGTCCGTCGGCCCCCTGCGTCGAGACCAGGCGAATCGCCGCATCCGTCGCCGAGAGTCCGTTCGTTGAATAGAGACACGCGAAGTCGACCGCCGCCGCCGAAGACGCATTCGTCGCTGCGAAGTCCGATGCCCGCGCAAGCGCGTGCCGGACTTCGTTCCAAACGCTTGGCTCCAGCACGTCGGGGCTGACCGTCGGCTGCGCCGTCAGCGTGATGGACAAAAGAAGGCCCCAGACCGTCACGGCAGGAGGACGGTCGCCACGACCGGGAAATGGTCGCTCGGATACAGGTTCTTCCCCGGCCGCGCCGCGTCAACCGTCTCGTAGTCCAAAACGCGAACGCCGCCCGAAACCCAGATGTAGTCGATGCGCGGCCCCGAACACCGTCCGTAGAACGACTGCGCCGGCGATGCCGTCCCGTCCGCGACCGCCTGAGCGGCCTTGGCCATCTCGTTGTTCGGGATGTTGCGGACATCCATCGGCAACGCGAGAGCCTCCGCCGTCACGACTTCGCGTTCCTTCCAGCGCCAGCCGTTCCACGTGCGCCACGGGCCGCGCGGCGCCGTCTCCGACACGTACAGCGCATTGCGCAAGAGCGTTCCGACGCTCCGCGCCGGCTTCTCGACTTCCGTATTGTTGTGATCGCCCGTGAAGACAATCGGCACGCCCTGACCAAACTCCCGCATCCGCTCGACAATCAAGTGCATGCCCTTCTCGCGCGCCAGTTCCGAGACGTGATCCGTGTGCGTATTGGCGAAGCAGAACCTCTGGCCCGTGCGACGATCGCGCAGCACAAGATACGAACAGACGCGCGGACAAGCCGTACCCCAACTCCTCGAAGCCGGGACCTCCGGCGTTTCCGACAGCCAGAACGTACCCGACTTCTCCGCCTCAAACCGTTCCTTCCGATAGGCGACCGACGAGGCCTCGCCCGACTTGCGGTCGACCTCGCGGTGGTCGCCGACAAACGCATACGCGGGCAACTTCTCGCGCAGGTACTGCGCCTGGTCAGGGCAGACCTCCTGAAGGCCGAACACGTCCAGATCCATCTTCTGAACAAGCGCAACGAGGTCGGCCCTGCGGTTCTCCCAGGCGTTTTCCGACCCCTGCCGGTCTCCCAGCGAAAAGCGAATGTTGTACGTCCCAACGCGAATCGGCTCTGACGACTGCCGAGCCAACGAACATCCGCCGAGAAGAACACACCCCGCCGCGACAAAAGCCGCCCTTCGCGACAAAGCCATCTCTTGCACTCCTTTCGCGCAGGAACCCTGCGCCTGCATTGGCGGTCCTGGCGGGACTCGAACCCACTACCCGCTGCTTAGAAGGCAGCTGCTCTGTCCAGATGAGCTACAGGACCTCTTCGATTGACGGGGGATTATAGCATTCCGCCGACGGACGCGTCAATCCACCCGCCAGCCGCCGTTCGCGCACTCGCCTTAGGTGTAGCGCAGGACTTCGTCAACCGTCGTGTAGCCGTCGAGAATCGAGCGAATGCCGTCCTCGCGCATCGTGCGCATGCCCAGCTCGCGAGCCTTCTCGCGGATGATCAGGGTCGGGGCCTTGTTGTTCACGAGTTCGCGGAGCGGATTCGACATCCGCAGGTACTCGAAGACGCCCTTGCGGCCCTTGTAGCCCGTGCCGTTGCACGTCTTGCAGCCCTTGCCGTAGTAGAACGGCCGCCCGCCGATCTGGTCGCGCGTCATCTCGATGCGCTCGAGCGTGTCGTCGTCCGGCTCGTACGGCTGCTTGCACTCCTTGCAGCACGTGCGGACGAGTCGCTGGCCGAGCACGCCCTCCAGCGTCGAGGACAGGAGATAGGGCGCGACGTTCATGTCCACGAGTCGCATCACCGCGCCCGCCGCGTCGTTCGTGTGCAGCGTCGAAAAGACGAAGTGGCCCGTAAGCGCCGCCTGAACGGCGATTTCGGCCGTCTCAAGGTCGCGGATTTCGCCAATCATCATCACGTCCGGGTCCTGACGGAGGAACGCGCGCAGCACCTTCGCGAACGTATTGCCCGCGCGCGCGTCAATCGGCACCTGCACAATGCCATCCACGTTGTACTCGACCGGCTCCTCGGCCGTCAGGAGCTTCGTGTCGATCTGGTTGATGCGACGGAGGACGGAGTAGAGCGTCGTCGTCTTGCCCGAACCCGTCGGGCCGGTCACGATGAAGATGCCGTTCGGCTTCTCGATGTCCATCGTGATCTGCTCATAGACGTCTTCGGGAAGGCCGACGTTCTCAAGGTCGAGCGACGTCGTCGTCTGGTCGAGGATTCGCATGACGACCGACTCGCCGTGCGCCGTCGGCAGGCACGAGACGCGGAGGTCGACCGGACGGCCCGCGACCGTGAGCGCAATGCGGCCGTCCTGCGGCACGCGGCGCTCGGCGATGTTGAGACCCGCGAGAATCTTCACGCGCGAGATGATCGCCGGGGCCATCTTCACGTCCGGCGCCTTCATCGCGTAGAGCGCGCCGTCGACGCGGTAGCGAATCTTGAAGTCGTCCTCGAACGGCTCGATGTGGATGTCGGCGGCGTGGTCAACGACGCCCTGATAGAGGACGAGGTTCACGAACTTGATGATCGCGTTCGAGTTCGCCGCCGACTCCATCGAGGCGATGTCGTTCGCATTCGCGCCCGCCGCCAGCGCCTCGTCGTCGCTCATGCCCTCGCCGAGCGACTTGATCATGTCGGCCACCGAGGCATTCGCGTCGCCGTAGTACTGGGCGATGCGATCCATCACGTCCTTCTCGCGGGCAAAGACGAACCGCACCTCCTTCGAGAGCGTGAAAAGCATCTCGTCGGAAATGCGCGGATCGACAAGATCGAACGTCGCAAGCGTCACGGACGTCTCGTCGGCCGCGACGGGGAAGACGTTGTACATGCGGGCCGTCGAAGCGGGAATCGCCTCCGTCACCTCGGTGTCGATCGTCATCGCGCCCAGGTCGATCGCCTCCGTATCCTGATAGGCGGCCATCGCGGCAAGAAGCGAATCCTCGTCGAGGATGCCCTGGTCGATGACGAGTTGGCGCGTCGTCTTCGACTCGGTCTTCGCGAGATCCTGGAGATCCTTCGCGCCGGCCTCGTCGATGTACCCGTTCTGAACGAGAAGCTGCAGTATCTGATCCATCTGTCGTGTCCCGATTGCGTGCCGCCCCGCGTCCCGGCGACACCTGCCGCCAGACCGTCGCAAAAGCGCACTTGCCCGTTTATGTGTAGTATAGCAGACTTCCGCCGACCTTGCAAAGCGGTCGCGGCCAAAACGCAAAAATTGCCTCGCGAAGTCCGACGCGAAGCCATCGCCTCGCCGCGCGATGTGCTATAATGTCCGCATGAAAACACACCGCGCGAGAACAATCGTCCTCTGGGGCCTCTCCGCCACGGGGTTGTTGGCCGCCGCGACTGAGACAGAGCAAGAACCGACTCGCTATGCCCGCGAGACAAAGGCGTTTCTCGCGGCGCGAGACAAGACCGTCCAGCCTCGGCAGATTGCCGCAATCCGAAAGGCGACAGCCGGCGAGACGAACGACCTCCAGGCCGTGCGAACGGCTCGGAACGTCCTCGCCCCGCTCCCGACAGGCGTCACGGCCGAGTGGGTCTCGCCGACGATGCGGCTCTACCGTCCACAGGGCGGACAGGACCTGCCGCTCCTTCTCTACCTTCACGGCGGCGGATGGGTCATCGGCAGCATCGCAAGTTGCTCGGCATTTTGCGGCGCGCTCGCGCAAAAAGGAATCGCCGTCGCGGCGCTCGACTATCCGCTCGCGCCCGAACATCCGCATCCGGCCGCGCTCAATGCCGTCTGCGCGACCTATCGGGAAATCGTCACGAATCCGACCCGATTCGGATGCGACCCGACGCGCGTCTCGCTCGGCGGCGATTCGTCCGGCGGCAACCTGGCGCTGACGGCGGCCCTCGCGTTGCAAAAGGAAGGGCGGACGCCCTGCGCGCTCGTGCCCTTCTATCCCGTGACGGAGGCGCGGGCGGACGGCTCGGCGGCTTGGCGCGACTTTGCCGTCGGCTGCGGCATGGACGCGGCGTTCATGGATGCCTGCAACGCGGCCTATCTGCAAGGGCAGCCCTGGGACGACCCGCTCGTCTCGCCCGCGTGCGCGGACGACGCCGCGCTTCGCGCGCTGCCGCCCGTGCATCTCCTCGGCGCTGACCGGGACGTTCTGCGCGACCAGGGCCGCCGCTTCGCCGACCGCCTGAAAACGCTCGGCGGGCGCGTCCGCTACGAACTGCCCCCCGGCACGACGCATCTCTTCGTCACGGTTCCCGGCCAGCCCGCCGCATTCCACCGCGCCGTTGATTTCGCGGCCGAAGCCCTCCTGCCGCAGCACTAAGACTCGGTTCAGGCGAATAAAACGGATTTCGAAACGAAAGAAACTGGGCAAAAAGTGGTATCAAAATCTGGAAACAGTTTTCGCATTCGCTCAATCCCTAATTAGCGCAAACCTGCAAGGTCGAACCCGCCCTGAACGGCGTCACCCGATAAGGTCGGTCGCCGCTCGAATAGCCATTTCGGCAAGCATTGGCACTCTCGCGGAAACCGACATCGAACTTCGGCTTGTTCCGCAACGCCAGACGCGGGGTTTTCCATCTTTCCGTCTCATCGCCCGACCTTCCCCTACCGCTTTCCGCCGGCGAGGGTTTCCGCGCAGTTGAGGTAGTAGGCGCGAATGCGTTCGTAGGCGTTGAGAATGTCGAGTTCGCCCAAGACGCGAATCGACGAACCGGGGTCTTCCGGACCAATGCGCCCCAGCTGGACGCGACGGCAGTCGCGAATGAAGTCGTGCAGCTCCGAACAGCGCCGCTGCAGGGCCGCAAGGTCGAACGGCACGCGCGGCGAACTGATGAGCGGCGTGACGTCCGCCGCAAACGCCGCGACCTTGTCGTGGACTTCCAGGAGCACCGCCTCCGAGACATCCGAAATCTGCTGCTTCTGCTTGCGCAAACGCTTGACGACCTTCAAGACTTGCGCACATTCGTCCGAAACGGACTCCAGCTCGTCCGTCAGGCGCAGAAGCCGCCGCGCGCGTTCCGCGACATCCCAGGACAGACGCTTGGACATAATCGAACCCAAGAACTCCGTCACCTCGCGCTGGACGTTGTCGAGAATGTCCTCGCGGTGGACAATGTGCTTCTCCGGGCCTTCGTCGTCTTCCGTCGCGCCGGAAAGAACCTTGCGCGCGCAGTCGAGGAGCTCAAGGTTCGACTGCTTCATGAAGTCAATCTCGCTCAACGCCTGGTCGCACGCGATCACAGGCGAGATCTTCGCGCCAATCTTGAGCGCGGAAAGATGCGGCTTCTCGTTCTCCGGCTGTTTGATCAGCCACTCGACGAGCCGGCAGAACGGCTTCACGAACGGAAAGAAGAGAATGCCACGACAAACCGCGAAAACCGTGTCGGTCACGGCGATCGGCGCCATCATGTGCGTGTACGCCGGCACGCCCTGCCCCGAAACCGTCATCGTCTCGGCGACGCCCCAGTTCGGGAACAGCATCTGGCCAAGCTTCACGAAGAGCGGGAAGAACCAGATGAGGGCGAGCGAGCCAATCACGTTGGAGAGCGTGTGCGACAGGGCCGTCCGCTTCGCGTCCGCCGTGCCGCCAATCGCGGCAATCCAGCCCGTCGCCGTCGTGCCGATGTTCGCGCCGAAGAGAACGGCGATCGCGACCTCGTAGGTGATGAGGCCCTGCGTCGCGAGCGCCATCGCGATCGCGATGGTCGCCGCCGAACTCTGGATGACCGCCGTGAGAAGCGTCGCCGTCGCCGCCACGAAAAAGACGTCCGCCATCGTGCGCGCGCTCATCTCCGTGAAGACATGCGCGAAGTCGGGATTCTGGCGGATGGGCGCGACGCCCTTCGACATGAAGTAGAGGCCGAGGAAGACAAGCCCAAGGCCGATGATCGTCAACCCCAGGTGGTGGACACGCTCGCCCCGGAAGAAGAAGTACATGATGCCGCCCGCCGCCAGCCCGCAGAAGCCCAGCATCTGCGGATCCGGCGCATAGGCAATGATCCAGATCGTCGCCGTCGTGCCGATGTTCGCGCCGATGAGGACGGCAAACGCCTGCGGCAGCGTCATGATCGCCGTCGAGACGAAGCCGACCAGCATCACCGTGATGATCGAGGACGACTGGACGAGGATCGTCGAGACGATGCCGGAGCCGACGCCCACAAGCCGATGGCTCGTCGCCTTGGCCATGAACTTGCGGAGCCCGCCGCCCGCCGCCGCCTGAAGCCCCTCGGAGAGGTGCTTCATGCCAAGGAGAAAAATGCCAAGCCCCCCGAGGACTGTCAGGAGGATCGTCAGGACTTCTTTCACGGGAATCGTTCCTTACGTGGAAATTAGCGAGCCGACTTTTCCGCGCCAAAACCCAGGCGTTTCAGCGCTGCCTCAATCCGCCACGGGTAGAACATCCCGTACATGCCGATGATCGCAAGAACATAGGCGAACGCCACGAGAATCTGCACGGGGGCGAAGCCGCCGTCGGGCAGATGCGGACGGAGGAGCGGAAAGAGTTCAGCCGGAATCAGCATGAAGATTCCCATCACGGCGCGCGTCAGGAGGTTCTTCGGCATCCAGATGATCGTCAGGTACGACAGCACCGCCGCCATAATCCAGACCTGGCCGGGAAACCGCTTCAGGAGCATGTCAAAAACGTCAATGCCAATCGTGTGGCATTCGTACGCAGTCCAAAACCACGCGAAGA
Organism: uncultured Lentisphaeraceae bacterium; assembly: GCA_964420685.1. GTDB lineage: Bacteria > Verrucomicrobiota > Kiritimatiellia > RFP12 > UBA1067 > UBA1067. The sequence continues at coordinate 44,445 of CAYQUI010000003.1, forward strand.
CGACGAGAAACCAAGTCAAGGCCTTTTTGAAATTCATCGCGCGTATTATACCAAAAAAGCCGCCCCCTTCGCCGTGCAGGCTCACTGGGTCGGCGAAAGGAGTCGGCGCGAACAGCCGCTCGTCACGCGCGCGCCAATTGCTGGATCGCACGAATGGCCGCGTCGGGATCCGTCGCGCCACAGACGGCACGAACGACCGCAAAGTTGCGCGCGCCCGCCGCAAGGACAGACGGCAGCGTCTCCACGTTGAGTCCGCCAATGGCAACGGCCGGAAACGGAACGGACGCGATCATCCGCGCGGCCGTCGCAATGCCGAGCGTCGGATCGGGAATCTTCTTCGTCGGCGTCGCGAAAACCGGCCCGACCCCGATGTAGTCGGGCTTCTGCGCAATCGCCGCGCGCGCCTGGTCCGGATTGTGCGTCGAGAGTCCGACGATTCGAAGCGACGGGTAGAGGCGGCGCACGTCCGCGACGGGCATGTCGCCCTGGCCGACGTGAACGCCGTCTGCCCCGACCTCCGCCGCGACGGACGGATCGTCATTGACGATGAAGTCCGTCCGCGTTCCCGCCGTCATCCGCCGAAGCGCCTGTCCGACTGCGACGATTTCCGCGCGCGGACGGTCTTTCATGCGCAACTGGACCATCCGGACGCCCGCCCGAACCGCCGCTTCGCAACAGCGTTCGTAGCCGACGACCGGATCGGTCAGGACGAGATAGAGGCCGAAGTCTTCCATTTACCTCTTCAGGTCGGCCGCGACGATCTGGGCGATCTTGCGGCCGCTCTTGAGCATGCCGCCGAAGATCGGACCCATGCGAAAGCCGCCCTGGACGTTGTTCGCGGCCATGCCCGAGGCATAAAGCCCCGGATAGAGACGCTTCGTGTTCACGACGGTCGTACGCTCGCCGTCCGCCATCCACATCGGCTTCTCGCCGAGAATGCCGCCCGTCGGGGAATCGACCTTCACGCCCGCCTTGTGGACGGCCTTGTTGATGATCTCGCTCGGATGGCCCGTGCCGTCAATCAAGGCGCGCGTCGTCACGACAAGCGGATCGACGTGCATCTCCAGACGCGCGACGGGATTCCAGTTGATGACGACACCCGAAACGATGCCGTCATGCATCACGATGTCCTCGACCTTGACGGTGTTGAAGATGACCGCCCCCGCCTTGCGCGCGCCGAAGATAAGCCCGGAGGCCATCTCGACGGAATCGACGGTGTGGTAGTCGTCGTCGTACGGCTGGGTCGTGACGCCAAACTCACGCAGGATCTCCGCCGCATCGTTCTGCACGGCAACCTCGTTCATGAGCATGCCACCGCCCCACGTGCCGCCGCCAGGCGCAAGCTTCGACTCGTAGACGCAGACCTTGAGGCCCGCTTTCGCGAGGTCGTGCGCCGCGACAAGTCCGCTCGGACCCGCGCCCACGATGGCGACGTCAATCGCCAGGTTGTTCTGTAGTTTCTCGAAATACCGGCGCACAATTGCGCCGGATATGACTTCTTCCATGACGGCATGATCTGCCATGGCTTCTCTTCCTTTCCTACGCGGGAATGACCCCGTTCAGGTTCAACCGGTCTCTTCTCAGCCGATGCGCACCGCGCGCATCCGGCACCCGGATAAGATGGCGCATAGTATAGCATTTTCCGCCGCGCCAAATCAATGGGCGTTTGAACGGCAAAACCGTGGGGACAGCCCCCGCAGGAAGCCTCTCACAAATGGCAATATCCAGTGGGTCGGCAAAAAAGGGAGGAAGGCCATGGGGTAGGGACAGTCCCCACGTGCGCGTCAGAGGCCAAGTGCCTGGCGGATGGCCTCGCCGAACGCACGAGCCATTGACTGCATGCCGAGGTCATTCGGATGGCAGCCGTCCACCGTCCCCTCTCCGTCACCCGTGTACATCCCGTCCTTGGAAAGGTAGACGATGTTCTTCCAGCCCTCCGCGACCAGCTTTTCATAGAGTTTCCGGACGAAGCGATCCTTCTCGTTCGGGCCGTCCATGTAGACATCGCACTGCTCGGCCATGATGATCGGCACCTCCGGACGCTTGGCGCGGAGATTCCGGATGAACGGTTCGTAGTTGGTCTCGACGGCGCGGCCTGGACTGTCCTTCTCATGCAAGGACATATTCCAGAGGCAATCCAGCACGTAGCAGCTCGCGTCAATCCGGGCGAGATGCGCGCTCATCTCAAGTTCCATCACGCCCGACCCCGAAAAGCCGAGACCAACGACAGGCACCTCCAGGTCACGGCCGACCCTGTTCACGAAACTGAGTCCAGGTCGCGAACAGCAGCCCCCATGCGTAATCGACGTGCCGTAGAACACGACGGGTCTCTCGATGCCGCTCCGATGCGCGTACGCCTCGACCTTCGCATCTGGATCAATGCCCATCTCGAAACTCTTCACGCCATTGTAGAGCGGCAGGTTGACGAGACAGGGCGTGCCGGGCGTCCAGCCAACCGAGAGGCAGCCGCCTTTCTTCGCGTCCCAGATGCGCCCCGTCCGCACGTAGTGCCAACGTCCCTTCGCCGCGTCCCAGCGGTAGACGTCAATGCCCGAAACGCCCGTCGCCGGCATATGGTCCATCGCAAGACCTCCATTGTAAGGCGTCCAGCGGAACTCAAGATGCTTTGAGTCCGTCACGAACCGGAAAAGCATGCCTGACGTGTGATGCTTCATCGAGCGGACACCGCCATTGACATTCGTCGTCACGTTCACCGGAAGGCGGTCGTAGTAGTGCTCCGTGTCGTTGAAGGCGCGGCCTTCAAGTGGCAGATACCGCCCGTCGATCCACTTGACGCCGTTCGTGACGACGGACGCCCGCTGGGCCATGTTCGGGTCCCACTTCGCGATTTCGGACTGATTCGCGCACGCGACCGACGCGGCAAGAAGAAACGCGAGACAAACGATTCTGCTGTCCATGTCAAGAACTCTTCAGGTTCTCATTGGCCATGCCGCCGCCTGTCATCATGGTGCGCAACGCGAAACCATATGCTTACTGGTTCAACGCCTTGACGGGATCTTTGGCGGCGGCGCAGAGGGCCGGGACAAAGGAGGCCAGCAAGCCGAAGACGAAGACGAGGGCAACGACCCAGAAGACGTCAGAGACAATCAGCCGATGCGGGATGGCCGCCAGACCGTAGACGGACGCCGGGAAAACCTCAAGCCCCAGCCGCGCCAGCCACTCGACAATGTTCTGGAGGTTGGAGAGGACGGCCCACGACGCAAGCAGCCCCAAGACGATGCCGACGCCGCACTGAATCATGCCGTGGACGACGAAGACCTTCATAATCTCGCGCTTGCGGAAGCCCAAAGCCTTCAAGAGTCCGATCTCCGGCGTCTTCTGAACGGTCAAGACGAGCAGCGTGTTCATGACGCAGAAAACGGCAACTAGGGAGATAAGCGAAAGAAGGAGCGCCGTCATGTTCTTCTCGACGGCAAGCGCATTGAAGATTTCGCGGTCGGCCTCCCGCCAGGAAATCGCGCGCAACCGCACCGTCTCCCCGCCAACGTCAAGGGCGGCGGAAACGATGCGCTCGAACTTCGCCGCGTCCGTCGGGCAGTCCGTCTTGACGTGAATGGCAAAGACCCCGTGTTCCATCCCCATCAGGTCGCGCACGTTCGGAAGCGACGCGACGACATAGCCGGAATCGTATTCGTGCTGTCCGCAGGAGAAGATGCCGACGACCTTCCACTTGACCGGCAGAAAGACCTCGTCCTTCGCGACAAGCGTCTTCGGCGAATAGACCGTCACCTCGTCGCCGACCCAAACGCCCAGCGAACGCGCCGCCGAGACACCGAGGACGATCGAGTCGCCCGAAAGGTCGAACGTGCCCGCGCGCGGCGCGCCAATGCGGTAGGCGCGCGTGAAGTCGTCGCCGTCCACGCCCAAAATGACCGGCGCGAGGACGCGCCCCTTGTGCGCCAGAAGGACGCGCGTGTCGATTTCGGGCGTCACGCACGTCACCCCCGGAATCTGACGGAGCTTCGACGCAAGCGCCTCCTCGCCGCGAACGACGTTGCCGGCCTGCGGCACAAGCGAGACGTGCGGCTTGAAGTCGAGAATCTTCTCTTCCCAAATGTCGCCGAAGCCCGTCATGACGCTGCGGACGATGAGGACGACCGCGACGCCCAGCATCACGCCAAGAACGGAGACGAGGGTGATGACCGAAGCGACGGAACGCTTCGGCTTAAGATATTTGAGGGCGAGGAAAAGCGGAAAGTTCAAGGGCGTGTATCAGATGTCGACCTCGATCTCAAGCTCGTCGCTCTGCTTCTTCTTCGACCCCTCGTCCTCGTCGCCCGACGTAATGGCCCGTGCGGCCTTCGTCTGGGTCGTCGGCAGGTAGCGGTAGTAGACCATCATCTGAAGCGCCGTCAAGCACGTCGCCATCGTCGTCGCCTTCTCGCCGCCACATGTCTGGTCCTTGAACTTCCAGTACCCAATCGCACGCGGCTTGCCGTCCGGTCCCGGAATCTTTTCGGGCAAGGTGATGATCGAACGCGGATAAAGGGCCTTCATCGCAAGATTCCAGTCCTGCCAGGCCTTCACGTTCGCCGGCGTCGCGCCCTGGCACATGCCGGCCTGGTACTTGCACTGCGCGGCATAGTAGCAGTAGTACTGGGGATTCGCCGACGGCAGGGCCTCCGAAAGCTTCTTTCCCTTCTCGCCGTCAAACGACGGCTTCCACGCGCGCATCGTGTCCAGCGCGGCCTTGACCTCGTTCTCGTTCATGTAGCCGAGAAGCTGCATGGCCAGGCATCCGGTTGCCGTCAGCCCGGTCGGATTCCCGCCCGCCGTGTAGTTGAAGCCGCCGTTCTTGAAGTTGCGCGTCTTCAGGCACTTGACCGCCTTCTTGATGCAGGCGTCCAGTCCCTTCGGATGCATGCCGGCCATCTTGCCGGCCTTCAAGGCCTGAAGCGCCCAACCCGCGTACGACATGTCGTCGCGCGTGGACTTGCGGTTCATGCCGTAGTCCCAGCCACCCGTCGGCGACTGGTTGTCGACGATGCGCTGAAGCGTCTGCATGGCCACGATCTTCGTGTTCGGGTTGCGCGTCATGCCGTAGGCCTCGCACAGGGCATAGGTCGCAATCAGCGTCGCGTACTCGTTGCCGTCCGTTCCCTTGAACGAGACGACCTCCTGCCCGGTCTTGTCCTTCTTCGTCGTGAGCGAGTCGATCAGAAACTGCATCGCCTTCTGGACGGTCGGGCCAAACTCCTTGGACGACGGCGTCTCGCCATGGGCGAGGAACGTGAGAATCGCCAATCCCGCATTGGAAATCCCGTTGCCGCCGTTCCCCCACGTGCCGTTCGGAAGCTGCGTCTTCTTGAGCCAGCGCAAGGCCTTGAGGACTGCCCCCTCGGTCGTCGCGTCGCCGTACATGTTGCCGCCCCGCGTCATCGTGCCGATGGAGCCGGGCGTCCGCGAACCCGTCATTGACTTCATCGTGACGGGCGACTTGATGAGGGCGACGGAATCCTGCGCGGCCGGCTTCACCGAAACCGGTTCGGACGTCGGCGTCGCGTTCGGCGTGACGACGTCGGCCACGGAACTGATGTCCGGCGTGTCAATGGTGATGTCAACCATTTCCTCCGGCGGCGTCTGCTCGACAATCTCCTCCTGTTCCTGCTCTTCCTCCAGTTCCGTCTCCTCCTCCTGGGCGCGCGCGACCTCGACCTCGATCTTCTTGCCCATCTGGCCCTGAACGGCCGTCACGACGATGAGGACGATGACACCCAAGACCGGCAACGTGATTGCCGCAATCGGGGCGATGAGACGCTGGAGCTCCGTCTTCGCGATCTTGAACTCGGCGGACGAATGCGGCTTCGAGAGTCCGGAGAGCATATCCGCCATGCGACGGAAAAAGCCCTTCTCCTCGAATGCCGCCTCAATCTCGGCCTTGTGCTGCTCGAACAACTCTTCCGCGCTCAGCGGGACCTCTTCCTGCAGCCCGTCTTCGACAAACTCTTCAGCCATGCCCTATGCCTCCAAAACTTTCAAAGTGCCCCGACCTCCCAACGCCCGTCTGCGTCACATCGAGAAGATGCTGACGCTGAACAGGTTGTTCTTGTAGCAGATGTCCAGCGCATCGACAAGCGCCTTGTGCGGCGAATCCATCGTGCACTTGATGATGATCGGCGTCTTCGTCGACGTGCGGGCGACCTCCCGCAGGTTCTGGTCAAGCTCCGCCCGGCGCACCTCGCGCTTGTTGTAGACGAGGAGACCGTTCGCGTCATGCCCGCGCCCGATTTCGATCGTCACGGTCGTGTCCGACTCGTTCGAGGACGAAGCCCCCGTCGATGGCGCCGGACGGTTCGCGTTCAGCTTCGAGAGCGTGTCCTCCTGCTTGATCGTGACGACGAAGAAGATGATCAGTTCGAAGACGACGTCGATCATCGGCGTCATGTCAAGCGCGGGATTCTCCTGTGGTTTGCGCGCCATGGCTACCTACCTCTCCTCTTGAGCGCGTCCAGGTGCTTGCGGGCAGGCTGCCCCGGCTTCGAGCGCTTGTCCTCGGCCGTCGCCATGAACGAAATCTTCCAGATGCCGTTTGCCGTGCAGGCGTTCATGACGCGCGCGACGACCTCGTGGCGAACGTCATAGTCGGCGCGAATGAGGACGGGGAATTCCCCGACCTTGCGCATGCGCTCCTTCACGCGACGCCCGATCTCCTCCGGCGTAATCTCGCGGTCTCCCATCGAGATGCGTCCGCGCGGCAACCGCTTGCCGCGCGTGTCGCGGCTCGCGATGTCGATCTGCAGATGCGTCGGAGGCAGTTCCTCCGGCACGAGCACGATGCCGTGCTTGCCGTCCTCAAGCTCGATCGTCTCGTCCTTTCGCTGTGCCTCGGTGAGAGTGACGACGAAGAAGATGATCAGCTCGAAGACGACGTCGATCATCGGCGTCATGTCGAGGGCCGGATTCTCCTGTGCTTTCCTGGCCATGAAAAGGGTCTTTCGCTTACGCCTGGGCCTCTTCCGCCGGGACTTCGCCCTCGGCGCCCGAATCGACGGCGACGTTGCGGAGGCCGTTCAGGATTTCCATCGTCATCGCCGTCATCTTGAGGATGAGGCGATTGGCCTTGTTGCGGAGCGAGTAGAAGATCGAGATCGAGGGAATGGACACGATCAGGCCGGCGGCCGTCGTCCAAAGTGCCTGGCCAATCGAGTTCGCGAGCGCGGCCGCGTCGCCCGCGCCGCCGGAGGCGAGCGCCTGGAACGTCAAGATCATGCCCTGCACCGTGCCGAGAAGGCCGAGGGACGGGCCGAGGTTGCCGCAGACCGAAATCCAGTTCAGGCGCTGCTGAATCTTCTCCTGCTCAAGGTCGGACGCGGCCGTCACCGCCTCCTGAATCGCCTCGAAGCCCTCCTCGATGTGCTGGAAGGCCGCCTTGACGATCGATGCCATGGCGGACGGGTTCTGGTCGCAGATCGCCATGGCCTTGACGACGTCGCCCTCCATCATCGCGCCCTGGACGCCGTCCATGAGCTTCTTCGGCATGAGCTTGTCGGACTGGATGAGAATGGCGGAGTCAATCGCGAAGTAGAGCGCGAGCGCGCCATCGCCGAACAGCGCGAACCACAGGAGCATGCCGACGATGCCCGAACCGAAGACGATGTCGTAGAAGCCGCCGCCCGAGCTCTGCGGCTTGGCCGCGTTCGTGTCCACCGCATTGCCGGCGGCATCGGTGAGTTCCTGACCATACGACTGGAGCGCGGCCATCGGCGCAACGCACGTTCCCGCGAGAATCGACAGTGCCAGCAGAGACTTCTTGATCTTGTTCATGTTTTTCGTTTTGTTTTTGGGTTAAGAGTGTGAACCGGCCATCCGATTTTCAATCATCCGGCCATTCGATTATTCAAACATTCAAGCATTCGACCGTTTCTTACAGCGCCTTCGCCTGGGCGCGGAGGGCCTCGGCGCGCGCGGACTGTCCGAGCTTGTCGAAGCACTGCGCGGCCTTCAGCATCGCCTCGCCGCGCTCGCGCTTGCACGCCTCGTCCTGATACATGAGGACGACGCGCAGATAGCCGTCGCGCAAGGCGTCCTTGAGCATGTCGGGCGCATCGTTCGACTTCGCGACGAGGATGTCGCCGCGCATGACGAGGGCGGCGGCGGACGCCGTGCGGTCGCCGGACATCGCGGCTTTCTTGAGAAGCCCTTCAAGCTGCTCGTTCTTTCCGAGCTTGAGGAGCGCCTGCCAGTAGGCCGCCGCGAGGTCGCCCGTATAGGCCGCCTCCTTGTCGGACGCGATGATCTTCGTGCAGATGTCGTAGGCCTTCTGGGCGTGGCCGGCCGCCAACTGCGCCATCGCCAGGTAGCGTCCGGCCGGCTTGTCCCACTGCAGCATCACGTACTCGTCGACGATCTTCTGGAGAATCGCGATGGCCGCCGCCCCCGATCCGCTCTCGACCATCTGCACGGCCTTGTCGTAGCCCTGCGGCTTCGGGATGTCGAGGGAGACGACGTCATCCTTCTTGCGCTCCATGTCCACGACCGTCGAGCCCTTCTTCACGGAGACGACGTACTGCTTGTCGCGCGCGCGCCACTTGATGTCGCCCGACAGGGATTCGGTTTCGGTGTTGAGCGTCCCCTGCACGGCGAAGACCTCCGCCGCCGCGAAGACCGCCAGACCCATGATCGTCAGTTTGTTCATTCTATTGCCTTTCTCTCGAAATTCACTTCTGGCCCGGCAGATCCGCCTTGGCCTGGTTCATGCAGTTGGAGACGAGCGTCTTCGCCTTGCCGTTCGGGAAGAGGTCAAGATACGCCTGCCCGTACTGCACGACGCGCTCGGCCTGCGCAACGCCCATCTTGGCGAAAAGCGGCACAATCGTCGCATAGGCGCGTTCGAGGTTCGCGACCTCGCCCGGCTCCATCTTGTCGAGCGGATGAGACTCCGTCACGCCATGCGCCTGGATGAAGACCTGGAACGTCGCGGCCGCGCGCCCGCACGTCTCCTTCGCCTCTTCTTTGAGGCCCATCGCCTCCTCGGCCTTCATGCGGTCGACGAGCACGTCGCCGGAGAGGAGGTCAAGCTGGTCCTGCTCCCACTGGGGCTTCTTCGACCAGTACTGGCGCACCTTCTTGAGCGCGCCGATCGCCGCGCCGAAATACTTGCCGCGCATCGTCGCGTCCTTCTCCGTGCGTCCCTGGTCGGACGCGACCTTGACGAGCATGAAGTTCGCGTCGGCCGCGATCGCCATGCGCGACATCTTCGGGTCGGCGAGGAACTTGTCGAGCTGGTCGCGCGCCTCGGCGAGCGAACCCTGCTTCCACGCGCTCTTCGCGAGGCCAAGCCGCGCCTTCGCGACGGTCGTCGCCGCATTCGCGCCCGCGAGGCGAATCGCCTTCTCGAACGCCTGCCCCGCGAGATCCCAGCTCTTGGCCTCGATCAGGGCCTCGCCCGCCTCGACGAACTGGTTCGCCGTGTACGCGCCGTCCGTCCGCAGCATCTCGGCATAGATCTCCGCGCCTTCGCGCTTCATGCCCATCTCGATGAGGTTCTTCGCGAGGCGCGGCTTCGCGTTCTTCGCCTCGTCGGAATCGGGGAACTTCTCCGTCAGGCTGTCCAGCGCCGCCTTCGACTTCGCCATGTCGCCAAGGGCCGTATAGATCGTCCCCAGGTCCACATAGCAGATCTTGGCGTACTGGCCTTCGGGATACTCCTTCACGTAGGCCTCGTAGCCGGCCGCCGCGCGTTCGCGGTACGTCGCCAGGTTCTTCTCCGGGCGGGTCATGCGCCGCCAGCAGACGCCGGCCATGAACATCGCGCCCTCACGCAGCTTGCGGTAGCTCGCCGCGTCTTCCTTCGTCGTCATCGGATCGGCAAGCGCGGCGTCCGCCGCCTTCTTGAAGTCCGAGAAGTTCTGGATGGCCCGGACGATCTGCGCCGTTCCTTCCTTCTCCAGGGCCTCGACCTCGGCGGCATCCGTCTTCTCCGCCGCTGCGGCCAGCTTCGCCAGACCGTCCTTCTGATAGGTCTGCGCCAGCTTGAACTGCGCCTGGAGACGGCGGATCTTCACCGTCTCGACCGCGAGATACTTCGTCATGTTCTCGATTTCGCCCTTCGCGTCGCCGATCTTGCCGTAGCACGCCGCAAGCTGGGCGAGGGACATCGCGTAGTGCGTCGTGTTCGTGTAGTACGCGCCGATCAGCGCCCAGTACTTGATCGCGTCGTCATAACGCCCGGCCTTCTGGAACTCCGCCGCGCGCGCAGCCGCCAGCGTGCCCGCGTTCGTGTGCCGACGGTAGTTCGTGAAGAACGCCGTGTAGAGACGATCGGCGCGCGCGGGATTCCGGTACTGCGTCTCCTTCGCCGCGAGGCGAATCGTCGCATCGCCGCCCGCCATCATGAGAAGGCGATCCTTCGCCCCCGCGAACCGCTCGGCGAGATAGCCCTCGACCGCATCGGCGTACAGGCGGTACTCCTCCTTCTTCTTCTCGTCCTTCGTCTGGAGGATGAGGTCGAGGTAGCACGAGGCGACGTTCTCGACGGCCCCCACGGACTCCGCAATCTCCGGATACTTCGCCAACGCCTGGAGATAGCCCGCAATCGCCGCCTCGTAGTCCTGCGCCACGAACTTGTCGTTCGCGTCCGCAAACTGGCGCGCACGCGCCTTCGCGATCTGCTCCGGCGTAATCTTACACTTGATGTTCGCCTTGTACTTCTCCTTCGCGAACGTGCTCACGGCCTGCGCGAGGTCGCCCGCCTGCGGTGCCCACGAGGACATTTCATACTCGAGGAAGACCGTCTGCGCCATCGCGAACGCACCCTTCGAGACCTGACGCTTGCCGTTCTTGCCGCGCGGGCCGAACATGAGCGACTTCACCTTCTCGTCGTCGTGCTTCGGCTTCTTGTACTCGGCCTGCGCCTCGCCCCACAGCATCTTCGCCTGAAGGAAGAGGCACTCCGGAAGCGGCGACTGCTTCAGCAGACCCAACTTGCCCTCCGGGTCGAACTGGACGATCTGCTCGTGAATCTCCTGAAGCTGCGGCTTGTACTCCTCGATGATGGCCGAGGCCTTCTCGATGTCGCCCTGCATCTGCTCGATGTGGGCCTTCATCGAGACCGCGCGCCCGAAGTAGACGGGCTTCTCAAGCTGCCAGAGGAGCTTGTCGACGATCTTCTCGGCCGCCTTCAGGCTCGCGTCGCGCGCCGTCTTCTGCTTCGGGTCGGTCTGCTGGTCGGCGAGACGCAGGTAGAGATCGACCGTCTCGCAGCCAAGGTTGCACCAGGCGTCGCTCCCCTGCTCAATCTGCGCGAGCAACGCCTCGTAGCGCTGGACGGCCTTCGCGTACTGCCGATCGCCCGCAAGCAGCTGGCCGTAGGCATAGCAGGCGTCGAGATAAAACTTGCGGATCTCCGCCGGCGGCTTCGCGAAGACCTTGAAGAACTCGTCGTAGATCTTCATGCACTCCGGCTTCTGCCCTCGGCCGAAGTAGTTGTTCGCCACCTCCAGACGCGCCGCCCAGTACTTCGTCGACTTGCGGTCGGGGAGCGAAGCGATCTTCTTCTCGGCCGCGTCGAACTGGCCAAGGGCCAGCATCCCGCGAATCTCGATCGCGAAGAACCGCGCCTCGGATTCGGGCCATTTCTTCTTCGTCGCCTCGATGAGCGGGCCCGCCAAGTCGGGATACCCGTAGTTGACGAGTGCCTCGACATAGCTCATCTCCGCCTCAAGCTCAGGGTTCTCGTTCGAAGCCGCAGCCGCCGGCGCGGCCGCCTCCTCGGCGAAGAGCGGCAACGCCGTAAGCGCCGCCCAAGCGACAATTGTAAAAGCCTCTCGTCTCATGATGGTGTGATTATACTACAAACCGTTCGCCGAATGCAAGTGCCGCGCACGCGCGCGGACACGGCGCGCGTCATTCGCCCGCCGGCGTCGCGCGCAGGCGACGGGCCAACAACGCACACCCGACGAGCGCGCAGAACGACGTCGAGGCCGCCAGCCCCACGTGCCGCCAGTCCGTCGGCAGGAGCGCAATCGCGAGGATGTTCAGCGTCGCATTGAGGCAGACCGTCTGGACGGTCACGCGCAGCGGCGTCTTCATGTCCTTCTGCGCCTGGAAGAACGGAACGAGGCACTTCTGAATCGCGAAAAAGCACAGGCCCAGCCCGTAGACGGAGAGCGCCCGCGCGACGCGCAGCGTCGCCGTCGCGTCGAAGGCGTGCCCCTCGTAGACAAGCCGCACGATGAGCGGCGCGCAGAAGAACGTGACGACCGACGCCGGCAGCATGACCGCCGTCATCTGCAGGACGGCGCGCGTCAAGGCCCGCCGCGCGCCCGACGCGTCGCCCTTCGCGAAATGGCCCGCGAACGTCGGCAGCAGCACCGTGCCGAACGCGACGCCGACGACGCCGAGCGGCAGGTCCATGAGGCGTTCCGCATAGCCGATGACCCCCGCCGCCCACGGCGCGGCGACCTGTCCGAGCACCTGGTCGAGCAGGTAGTTGACCTGCACGGCGCCCGCGCCCACCGCGCCGAGGAGCGTGTTGCGCCAGACGAGCCGGAACTTCGCGTCGCGGAACGACGCGAACGGCGCAACGCGAAACCCGTAGCCGCGCCGGCGCATGCAGTGGAAAAGGAACGCCATCTGCGCGACGCCGCCCGCGAGAATCGCCCAGCAGACGACCGTCACGCGCGCGGCGAGCGAGAGCCCCGGGAAAAAGCACAGAAGCCCCAGCGCGGCGATCCAGACCACGTTCAGGAACGCCGGCATGAACGCGCCCTCGACGAAGCGTCCGAGCGCATTGAGGACGCCCATGCCGAACGCCGCCCCGCAGATGAAGATCATGTAGGGGAAGAGAATGCGCACGAGCTTCAGCGTCAGGACGGCGCGCGGCGAGAGGGGCACGACGTCCGCCGCCGAGAGTCCGAGCACGACCGTAAGACCGACGAGCGCAAGGGCGACGACCGCGCCGAGGATGAGCAGGACGAGCGTCAGGACGGCACGGGCGAGTCGGCGCGCCGACTCGACTTCACCTGCCGCGACCTCGCCCTTGAAGACCGGCACGAACGCCGCCGTCAGCGCGCCTTCGCCGAAGAGCTTGCGCGCCATGTTCGGCAAGGCAAACGCGAGCGTGAACGCGCTCTGCTCAACCCCCGCCCCGATCAGGCGCGACTGCAGCATCTCGCGCACGAGGCCGAGGACGCGGCTCGCCGCCGTCAGCCCGCCGACCGTGAACACGTTGCGGAGCGTCCGCCCCAACCGAAACCGTCCACTCGACATTCCCGCCGCCTTCAATATTCGAGCTGGCTGCCGCCAATCGTCTCTCGGATAATCGAATCGCCCGGCACATAGGCCGGCGTCGTCGGCTCGACGGCGGCGAGAAGCCGGATCATGTTCATGACTTCGCGCACATCGCCCAGCTCATGGCGCGCTCGCTCCAGAAGCCCCCCCGCATAGGGCTTGAGCACCGCCAGTTCGTAGACGAGATAGGAGTCGAATGTCAGGTCGGCGTGGCCGCTGAACGGCCGAATCCACTTCTCCTCGCCCGCGAGCACCTTCGGCCAGAGCCGCACCGTCACGGCTGGGCTCATCTTGCGGAATTGGTTGTCGCGCACGAGCCGCCGCAGGAAGCGCGCCTCGCTCGGCTTCGGGACAATGCCGCCAAAGACGTCGATGGTCGGGCGCGGCTCGACGAGGACGCGGTACTTCGTCGCGTCGGGAATCCCCTGCGTCAGGCGCGGATTGAGCGCGTGAATGCCCTCAAGGACGACGAACCCGCCCTTCGGCAGCGAAACCGTGCGCACGGGCGCAAGCGGCACGTGGTTCACGAAGTCGAACTTGCGCACGCCGACCGACTCGCCCCGCAGGAGCGCGTTCACGTCCGCCGCCAGCGCCGGAATGTCCACGCAATCGACGTGCTCGTAGTCGAGTTCGCCGTTCGCGTCGCGCGGATTGCGCGCGTCGCCGACGAAATAGTCGTCCGTCGACAGGTGATACGCCGCGCGGCCGTTCACGCGGATCTGCGTGCAGAGCCGCGTCGCCGTCGTCGTCTTGCCGGCGGCCGAGCCGCCCGCGACCAGGACGAGCCGAATGCCCGCCCGCCCGCACACGATGTCGGCGATCTTCGAAAGGGCCTTTATCTGCCGCGCCTCGGCGACGCGGATGAGTTCCGCGATCGTGCCGTTCGCGATGCGTTCGTTAAGTTCCACGACTGTCATGACACGTTGCTCCCCGACCAGCCCAACTTGCGCGCCAGCACGTCGTAGGGGTCGTAGCCCTCCAGTTCCACGAGCCGTGCCGCCGCCGCGCTTTTCGTGACCGTCACGCGATCGCCCGCCCCCAGCGCGCCCACGTTCTCCCCGTCCGCATAGACGCCGACGCGCTGCGCGTTCCCCGCCGTGCGCGGCCGCACCGTCACCGTGAACGCAACGTCGTCGCTCACGACGAGCGGCCGAACGGTCAGGGCGTGCGGGTTGAGGGGCGTGACGACAAAGCTGCGCGAGTCCGGCATGAGGACCGGCCCGCCCGCCGCAAGCGAATAGGCCGTCGAGCCCGTCGGCGTCGCGAAGATCAGCCCGTCGGCCATGTAGCGCGTGACGAGCTTGCCGTCCGCCTCCAGGTCAAGACGCGCGGAATGTCCGCTCATCTCGCGCGTGAGCACGACGTCATTGAGCGCGGCGTGGCCCGCGACTTGCAGCAGCCGCCGCTCGGAGACGCGGTAGCGCCCGGCCGCAAGGGCCGCGAGCGCCGAGCCGAAGTCGCGCTCGCCCACACTCGACAGGTAGCCGAGGCCGCCCAGCTTAAAGCCGAGAATCGGCACGCCGGGATGCGCATGCACCGCCCGCAGGAGCGTCCCGTCGCCGCCAAGCGCAATGACGACGTCCGCCACACCCCCCGCCGCCGTCTCCGCGAGACCAAGACGCGCGGCCGCCGCGACGAGCGCGCCCTTGTGCGCCGCCGCCTCGGGCTTCTCCGCGTTGACGTGGAAGTGGATTTTCATGAGGCGGCATTATACCAAAAGACAGGCCGTCCCGTCCGCCCTACGGGTCGTAGCGGCGCATCTCGCCCTGGACGCGGCGGCGCGTCTCCTCGTCGGGCGCGACGACAACGCCGCGCAGCTCGCACGGCGCCCAGCCGTTCGTCCAGGTCGTGTCGCGGAACGGCTCCTCGAAGGCGAGCTGGTCGGGCAGCACGTCGTCCGTCGTGCCGGCCCGGCCGTCCGGCCCCTTCGAGTAGAGAATCGGGTGCCCGCCTTCCGGGCGCGTCTCGTACACGTAGTCGTTCCCCCATGGGTCGGGCACGATGTGGTTGACGTACGGCCCGTCCCATCCGGGATGCGCCCGACGGATGCGGCGAATCTCGTTCGGTCGCCGGAATGCCAGCACGTGAAGCCCCTCCGCCGTCGTCGGATACGCGCCGACATGGAACTTGTAGCGGCCGAGCGCGACGGAAAGAGATCGCATGGCCTTCTGCGCCTGCAGCGGCTTGCGCTCGATGCGCGCCTTGCCAAGACCGACCCCGTTGCGCGCCGCCGACAAGACCAGCCCCCCGACCAGCACCAGGACGAGGACGACCGCCCCGTAGAAGACCGGCCCGCGCCGCAGATCCGGCGCGCCCCCCGTCAGCTCGGCCCGCTTGCGCTCGTATTCGCGCGCAATCGCCTTGACGGCGGCCTTCGTCGACTTGCGGTGAAGCGGCGCCTTGTTCGCGTCGTCCACCCGCCGCTTCGTCGGGAACTTGCGCTTCAATTCGTTCAGGTCAACCATGGCTAGACGATTCGTTCGATGACAAGCGGCTTCGCCTCCGGGGCGGTCGGCTCGACGCGGAACGCCTTGTAGAGCTCGGCCGCCGCCTTCTCGAGCCCTTCGGGCGCCGTGGACTTCTCCAGCGTCGCCAGCGGCGCGCCGACGGCGACGCGGTCGCCGACCTGCACGGACAGCGTCACGCCCGCGAGCGGATCGATCCGGTCGCCCGCCCGCTCCCGGCCCGCGCCAAGCGCCAGCGCGACACGCCCGACACGCTCCGCGTCAATCGCCGTCACAAAACCCGACTTCATCGCCTGAATGCGGAACTTGAACGTCGGTGCCTCCCGAAGGCGCGCGAAGCGGTCGAGGTCGCCGCCCTGCGCCGCGACCATCTGCGCGAACTTCGCGAACGCCGCGCCGTCCGCAAGACGCGCCTGACACATCGTCCGCGCCGCGTCCAGCGGCAAGTCCCGCGCAAGCGAGACCATGAGCGCCGCCTCCTCGACGCAAAGGTCGAGGACTCTGCCCGTCCGTTCGCCCTTCAGCATCGCAATCGCCTCGGCGACCTCGTTCGCGTTCCCGACGGCGAACCCCAGCGGCGCGTCCATGTCCGTGACGAGCGCGGCGGCCTTGCGCCCCGCCGCCCGCGAGGACGTGACGAGCGCCGTCGCGAGCTCGTGCGCCTCTTCGCGCGTCTTCATGAACGCGCCCGACCCGACCTTCACGTCAAAGACGAGCGTGCCCGCGCCCTCGGCCCACTTCTTCGAGAGAATCGAGCTGCAGATGAGCGGAATGGAGGCGACCGTTCCCGTGACGTCGCGCAGCGCGTAGAGCTTGCGGTCGGCCGGACAGATCTCCTCGGTCTGCACGGTCATCGAGACGCCGACCTCGGACACGACCCGCTTGAAGGCGTCCAGCGAAAGCGCGGCATTGTAGCCGGGAATCGTCTCAAGCTTGTCGGCCGTGCCGCCCGTGATGCCGAGGCCGCGCCCCGTGAGGGAGGGCACGGCGACGCCGCAGGCCGCCGCAAGCGGCTGGACGACGAGCGAGAGCTTGTCGCCGACGCCGCCCGTCGAGTGCTTGTCGGCCGTCGGCAACGGCAGGCCCTGCCAGTCAACCGTCACGCCCGAACGCATCATCGCGTCCGTAAGGTCGGCCGTCTCGCGCGGCGTCATGCCCCGGCAGCAGACGGCCATCGCAAAGGCGGACATCTGGTAGTCGGGAATCTCGCCCCGCGTAAAGCCCGTGACGAACTCGCGGATCTCCGCGCTTCCAAGCGCGTGACCCTCGCGTTTCTTGTCCAACAGCAACTTGGCAGCAGTCATGGCCGTATTATAGCACAATGCAGGGATCCCCGGCTGGAGAACCCTGCATTCACTCGGTTCAATCATCCGCCTCATTCAGGCGAATGGAACGGATTGGACCAAGTCACTTGGTTTCCTCTACCTTGAAAGTAATGGTACCTGTCGCCGCCGCCTTGGCCGCCGTCTTCACCAGCGGTTCGGCTGTCTCCTTCGCAGGTTTGCAAACGCTGCAGGCATGGGAACCAACGCCTCCCTCCCGAATGAGATAGCGACCAGTAGCCGTTGCAGGGCAAGCCTTCGCCATCACGCCTTCGGCATTGACATCCGCCCCTTGGGCGATCAGCCACTGAGCGACCGCCAAATGATCGCCCTCCTCGGCCAACACCAGGTCTCTCTCGGAATAGGCGGCCCCTGCCTCGGCGAGCAAATCGAGGACATCATGCGAACCAAGTTTGGCCGCCAAGGCAAACGCCGTCATACCGTCCTTGTCAGCCCGGTTGACGAATGCCGTCTGATCGGCCTTCGACTTCAGAACGCCAATGAGCGCACGAGCCATCGCCTGCTGATTGCGACGAACCGCCGCGAAAAGCGGCGTCTCGCCATCCTTGTTGACAGCCAACACTGACGCCACCTTGGCGAGCGCGCGAACCGCCGCGATGCTCCCGGACTTGGCGGCGTAATGGAGCGCCGTGTTACCATTTGCATCCGTCGCCTCGACATTGGCCCCCGCTTCGGACAATACCTTCATCAGGGAGAGATGCTGCGCGTCGATTGCCAGCATCAGGGCCGTACGCTTGCGAGGGTCGCGAACGGAAACGCCGTTTACGTCAGCGCCCAGCTTCAGTGCGAACGGGACAACCACCGACTGGTCAAGGTAAGCCGCACCCAACAGGATGCTCGTCGCCTCCACCGTCGTCAATTTCGCGCCCTTCTTCAGAAGGCGAAACGCCCGCGAATACTCTCCCAAGACAGCATTGATTTCATACGAGGCCTTCTCGCACGAAATGCCTAACTGACGGGCAATACCCTCCTCAGCCATCGCAATTTGGGCATCCATCGACACATCCTGATCGATCTGGTCAAGAAGCGCGAGGTACTCCTGCTCACAAATGCCCGCCTCCGCAATGGCGAGAGCCGGCGTAAGTTTCGCCGAGAGGGCCGCATTCAGCTCCTCCGTGGTCAACGGCGAGAAACGCGCTTCCAGCAACTTGACGACATCCGACTTGACCTGCTCACAGAAGGTCTTGACCTCTTCATCCCTGTAATACTGCGCCATCAGGCTCTTCGACAGTTCCTCCAACGCAGTCTCAAGGGCCTTGAAGTCAAAGTCGGGCGACCAGTTCCCCTTGCGGCCCTCAAGAAGTTCCGTGATGAGGGCATCAACCTTGTCAACGTACTCGGACGAAGCCCCTTCCGTCAGATCCAGGGTGACAAGCGCCGCCTTGATGTTCTCAAGCGAGGCCTGAATCTGGTCATACGTATCGTGCACATAAGGATAGTTCACGATAAACGCCTTCAGTCCCTTGAAGTCCTTCGCATTGACGAACGCCTCAACCTTCTTGTCGATTCGCGGCAGGAGATAGGCCAACTGTCGCGGATTGACAACACTATTGAGCAATCCCGCCCGAAGGGCATAGAGCTTGGCGTCGGCCGCAGGAACTCCAACGAGTTTCTCATCGCGGATTATCGCACGTGCCTCCACATAGTCGTCCTCGGCAACCGCCTTTCGGACACGTTCAACCAGACTCGTGTAGAGTGCCTTGAACTGACGATCCTGCCACTCGGCCTTCGCCGCCCCAACCTGAGCAATCTGTCCCTTGATCAGGTCTTCAATGCGCTTATTGACGGCATTGGTTCCAAGAATGAGTTTGCCGGCGGATTCGCTCGGCTTGTTCATTAGATTGCGGAGCGCCTCATCAAGTGCCGCAACGATGCCCTTCACATTCTCCGGGGCGGCATGGTAGAGTCGCAATTTCGCCGCATAGGCCTTAAGCTCCCTTTGGTAGGCCTCCGTGCCTTCTGCGGACGGCTTCTCTCCCGGCTCAATTACGTCCAGGTAATCGACAAGTTTCTGCGCCTCCGCAACCAGGTCGCAGACCGCCTGCGCCCGCTTCGCCGCCTCGTCTGGATCGGCCCCCAGCGCCTCCGCTTCGGCGCGAACCTTCTTCAGCTGTTCGTCCAGGACCGACGAATGCTGACGAATTCTCGGATAATCCTTCAAGAAGGCAAGACACGCGTCATACTCATCAGCCGCCATTTTCTCGGCGACCGTCGTCTTGATGTCCTTCTCAATGGCACCCCACTGCGCCGGATTGATTTCCTTGCGCAGCACGTCGATTCCATTTGTGAAAACCGCCGCATCCATCTCGATGTCACCTGTCGCCGCCAACTGCCAGACAGCCTCACGCGCCTCCTCGTACTTGCCATCCGCCAGCAAGGCCATGGCCTTCTGACGCATCGCGGCAACAGCCGAGGCGATCTCCGCCTCGCGAGCTTGCTGACCCAAGTTCGCAACCAGTTCATCGGTGCGCTTGTTCACGGCCATCGTGCCAATGAAGGGGTAGTCTTTCGTGATGGCATCCACGACGGCGTCCTTCGCAAGGCCCTTCAGCATCGGCTCAACCGAATTTCTAAAGGACTCGACAATCATGTCGGCATTCGCCTTCGTGCAATTGTAACGGAGGAGGGTCTTGCGATAGTCCTCAAGTGCTCGGTCATATGCCGCCCTGTCCGGATCAACGGAATCTTTTTGCACGACATTTGTCACCGTATTCGTGACGGAATCGCGCAAATCGATGATCTTCGCCGCCGCTTCCACAAGTTTCTCCGTTTCCCGGCGAATCGGATCCAACCCCTTCGCGTCAACACCCAGCTTGGCGACCTCATCCTGCACAGCCGCCAGTCGCTTGTCGATGCTCGCCGAATAGGTGCGGATGCGGGGATAGTTCTCCAGAAAATCCTTGGCCGCCGCATATTCGCCCTTCTCGACGAACGAAGCGACTTTCCCCTTCAAGTCGGCCTCGATGACCTTCCACTGGGCGGGATTGACACGCGTATTCAGGAATTCAATGCCAAATCCACGAACGGCCTCATCAACCTCGGGCACCGTCGTCGTCGAGGCCCTCCAGATGATTTCACGGGCAAGGGCGTACTTCCCCTCCGCCAACGCCTTCTCCGCCGCAGGAAGAGCCTTCGCACGGATATTCTCAATCCATGCTGGCCAGACAATTGCCGCTTCAGCTTCACGCATGGCCTTTTCAGATTCCGAGCGCAGAATCTTCAGTTCCTCTTCCGTCAGAGGACTACCCGCCAGTTCCTGGAGTTTCGCGTCACTCGGAATCCTATACTTTGTATAGAACGTACCCTGCGCAACCATACTCCTCAACTCTTCCTCAATCAGAGACTTCTCTTTCGCGAGGGTTTTCGCAATCTTAAGGAGTGTGGCCTCTTCAACAGACACCGTCTTCTCCCGCCCCCTTGCGTCAACCGTCTTAATGGTCGTGGGAACTTCGACCACCACTTCCTTCCCCCGCGAATCAACAGTCGTATAGGTGTAGGCCGAACCCGCCATACATCCGGCTACGCAAAGGGCTCCAATAGTGGCACTAGATGTCATGCACAACAATCGTTTCATGTTTTTTGACTGCCTTTCGCCCAAACTGATTGATTCCCCATGAAGCGTGCAGGGCCGACACGATTCATGAGGTTTCTTAACGCATCCGCGAACCTAAACGATTCTTGGACACCCGTCAAGATGGCAAATGAGAAGACGAAGACTAGACAGGAAACCTGACAAGCCGCTACATGTGCGCTTGCGCCCACCGCCAAGGGTCGTTTGCCCCCTTCTACGAGACGAACACGGCTCAAGCCGTTTTCGTCCCCGTCAGTTATTTTTTTGAAGAGGGGGGGGGGGGGGTAAGTGAGCGAACAAGCACGAAAGCGCGCCCTTTTGCGCACTCATGCATCTCTCCCGGAGGCTCTTAATCTTAAGAAAATCCACCTTCAAGTCAACTTTAACCCAAAAGTCCTATCCCGTCGCGTATTATACCACACTTCCGACACAGAAAGCAACCGCCGCAAATGGTAATATCTAATGCGCGCGTTCGCGAGTCCCCGTACCCGTCGCAAGACGAAAAAAAAAAGCCTCGGCATCTGCCGAGACTCCCCTCTGAATTGGCTCGGGCGGCTGGATTCGAACCAGCGACCAATTGATTAACAGTCAACTGCGCTACCACTGCGCCACGCCCGAACGTCATCATGAACTTGCGTTCAATGGTGTGTAGTATATCATAGTTGCCGCCTCGCGCGCAAGTGGGTATTTTCATGGCCGCCGCGCCGAGCCATCGGAGGCCGGTTCGGAGAGGAGATCGCCCTGCCGGCGGCCGCGTTCCTCCATGAGGTCGGCGAGCGGATCGTCGTCGCCCGCCTCCTCCAGCTCCTCCGGACGGTCAGGCGGAATCATGAGGTAGCGCAAAGCCGCCGTCGTCAGCCGCTTGAAGACAGGCGCCGCCGAGTTGCCGCCCTGATGATAGCGCGTGCGCGCCTCGAAGTCGAGCGTGACGAGGACGACAAGCTCCGGCTCGCCCGCCGGGACAATGCCGCAGAACGTCGCACGGTAAAGCCCCGGATAGTAGCCGCGTCCGCCCGGGATCTGCTTCTGCGCCGTGCCCGTCTTGCCGGCGATCGAATACCCCCGGATCGCCGCCCGCCGCGCCGTGCCCTTCGGCGTCGCGACGTCCCGCATCATCTCGCGCGTCGCGCGTGCCGCCGACGCCGAAATCGCGCGCGCCGCCGGCGTCGGCTCGCCGCGATAGGCCACCGTCCCGTCCGCCCGCACGACGCGATCGACAATGTAGGGCTTCATCCGGAGACCGTCGTTCGCGATCGCCTGGAACGCGCCCGCGAGCTGGATCGCCGTCACGGCGACGAACTGCCCGATGCCCGCGCGCGACTGCGAGGCCTTGTCCCACGCGCGCTTGTGCGGATCAGGCAGGATGCCGAACTGCTCGCCCGGCAGCTCGATGCCCGTCTTCGCGCCAAAGCCGAACTTCTTGAAGGCGGAATAGAGGCGACGCGGGCCGAAGTCGTAGGCGAGCTTGCCGATGACGATGTTCGAGGAGTGGACCAGCGCGTCCTTCACCGTCATCATCGGCTCCCAGACGTGCGAGCCGTCGCCCGGCAGACGGTAGTACTTCGGGTCGTCGCGATTCGTCCGATAGAGGCTCGTCGGGCGCACAACCCCCGCATCGACCGCCGCCGCGACCGTGATCGCCTTCATGACGGAGCCGGGCTCGTAGTTGAAGGCGACGGCGCGGTTGAGCTTCGCGTCGTCCGGCGTGCGCCCGAACGCAAGCGGCTCGAAGTCCGGCAACGAGGCCATCGCGAGCACCGCGCCCGTCTTTGCGTCCATGACGATGCACCAGCCCGACGCCGCGCCGTATTCCGCGACGCCCCACTTGAGCGCGTCCTCCGCCTCGAACTGGATGTTGTGGTCAATCGTCAGGTAGACGTCCGCCCCCGGAATCGGATCGATCGAGACCTGGCGCTTGTCGTAGAGCTCGCGTCCGCGCGCATCGCGCATCCCCTGAATCGTGCCCGGTGTCCCCGTCAGTTCGCGGTTGAAGCGCAGCTCGACGCCCGCCGACCCGACGTATTCGGCGTTGACGCTGCCAAGGACGTGCGCAAGCCGCCGTCCATGCAGGTACTGGCGCACCTGCGTGTCGTGGATCGCGACGCCCGCGACGAGCCGCGAATCGGCGAGCGTCCGGTGCGCGTTCGGGTCGGACGACAGCGCGAGAAACTGGTCGCGGTAACCCCGGCGCGGCGGCGCGTTCGCCATCCGCAAGACCTTCTGGTACTCGAGCCCCAGCGCGTCCGCAATCGTCCGCACGATCGCCTCCTTCGCGCGCGGACGCTTCTCGCCGCGCGGACGCACAAGCGCGTTCGTAAGCGCGACCGGATCGAGCGCATACTCCCAGTAGGGGACGGACTTGGCGAAGGGATACCCCTTTCCCTTGCAGGAGTAGATGCCGCCGCGCGGCGCCGGGACCTGGCGCGTGAAGACGTAGTCAGGCGCGGCGACCTTCGGATCGACGTGCGCGCGCACGAGCTTCTGGGTCGAGTAGAGCGCGAAAAGCCCCAACAGGACGACGGGAAACCAGAACCGCCAATTCTCGCCGCGCATCGGCATGGCGCGTCAGCGGCGGACTCGGCGCTTCGGACGCGCGGACGGCGCGACATAGCTCGCCGTCGCCGACGTGCCCGCGCGCTGCCGAAGGCGCGTGAGCGCAAGCTGGTTCGGGTACGGCACACCGCGCGCGTTCAGGCGAATGCACTGGTCGGCGCGCGGCGTTGACATCTTAAGCCCATGGCGGAACAGCGCGGCCTCGACCTTCTCCGGCGTCTTCATCTCCTCCCAGCGCGTCGATTCTCGGCGGTGCGACTCCTCTAGTTTCGCGAGTTCGCGTTCCTTCTGCCCCTTCTCGTTCAGAAGCTGCGTACAACTCGACGACGAGAGGAGGTTCAAGATGACCATCACAAAGAAGAACACGATGATCGCGCCAAAGCGCATCGAGTTCGCCGCAATGACGGACATCCGTTTCGAGACTTTCCTGTTTTTCCGCATTTTTCTAGACCCTTTCGACCACGCGCAGCTTCGCGCTCCGCGCCCTCGGATTCAATTCAAGCTCTTCCGCGCCCGCAACCACGGCCTTCTTCGTGATGGCCCGCGCCTTCGGCTCCTCGCCCTCCCACGCTTCGCCCCCCTGCTGCAGGGCGCGCATCTTCCCGACGTGCGCGGCAAAGAACCGCTTCACGATCCGGTCGCTGAGGCTCTCGAACGTGATGACCGCGAACCGCCCGCCCGGCTTCAGGATCGCGAGCCCGCCGTCGAGCGCACGCACGAGTTCGCCCAGTTCGTCGTTCACCTCCATCCGCAGGGCCTGGAAGACCCGCGTCGCCGGATGATGCCCGCCGTGGCGGCCGACAAGCCGTTCGACGAAATCGGCCAAGTCCGTCGTCGTCTCGAACCGCGCACCCTTCTCCCGTGCGGCGACGAGCGCACGCGCAATCCGCCGCGCCTGCGGCTCCTCCCCCAGCGTGCGGAAGATCTCCGCCAGACGTTCCGCGTGCGCGCCATTGACGAGATCCGCCGCCGTTGGACCGACCGACCGATCCATGCGCATGTCGAGCGGCCCTTCGCGCAGAAAGCTGAACCCGCGCGCGGCCTCGTCCAATTGCGGACTCGACACGCCCAAATCCAGCAAGACGCCGTCCACCGCGTCCCAGCCGTGCGCCTGGGCAATCGCCGCCAGGTCACCGTGGTTGCCCTTCGCGATCGTCAATCCATCCAACCCGAGCGAGCCCACGTCCGACAAGGCCGCGTCATCGCGATCGATGCCGAGGACGCCGCCGCCGCGCGCCAAAATCGCCCGCGTGTGCCCCGCGCGGCCAAGCGTGCCGTCCACATAGCGACCGCCGGGACGGACGGACAGCGCGCCGACGGTTTCCTCCAGGAGGACGGGTCTGTGCTTCGCTTCCACGTCACAACCCCGCCGCCGTCAGCACGTCGTCGATTTCCTCGATGTTCACCGCGTCTTCGGGTCCCAAGACCTCCGGCGCGTACAGCTTCACCATGCGGAACGAACCCACCATCGCCACGATTGCCGTCAAGTTCGCGAACTGGAGAAGCTTGTCGCAAATGCGGATTCGGCCCTGAACGTCAAAGGAAAGCTGCTGGGAGACCGCACCGATCTTGGCGAACACGCGGTTCAGCGCAGGATCGAGAAGCGCCTTCTGCCGCAACTGGCCCAGAAATGCGTCCATCTCCGCCTTCGGGTAGAGGTTGAGGCACTTTTCCTTACGGTCGGGCATCACGTAGACGACGCCGCCCGAAAAGACGCCACGCCATTCGCTTGGAATGGTGAGCCGCCGCTTCGGATCTAACGCAAAATCGTGGCGTCCGAAAAGGACTCCCGACTCCACCGCCGACTCCGCGACACTCTCTGCGACCTTGTTTGACATTCTGTGACACTATTATACACCAAGCCCCACTCGCAGGTCAATAGCGAAAATCGCAAAAGTTGAATGGCAGATGAAAAAAATGAAAGCCGCGTCTCACGACGCGGCTTGCTCTTTGACTTCAGCGATGAAAAGTTGGCAGTTGAGAAAACAGCAGGAACGTCTGCGCGGTGCGTGATAAGTTTCGCTCGTCCGCGCCTCGCGGCGCG
>CAYQUI010000004.1:0-48467 GCA_964420685.1 uncultured Lentisphaeraceae bacterium
TTTGGCCGTTCGACGTCGAGGCGTTTGAGCGGACGCTGGAACGGAAGATGGCGCGAGCATTTGCGCTTTGCGGGGCGGGCCGAGTTTTTGCTATAATATGTGCAATATGAATTTGTTGAAGCTTTTGTTTGGAACGAGGAACGATCGCGAGCTGAAAAAGCTCTGGCCGATTGTCCGTGAGATCAACCGCATCGAGGAAGGGTATCAGAAGGAGAACTTTTCGGACGAGGACTTCCCGAGGAAGACGCAGGCGTTCCGCGACCGCCTGGCGAAGGGCGAGACGCTTGACGAGATCCTGCCCGAGGCGTACGCGCTCGTGAAGAACGCCTGCCGCCACCTGGTCGGGACGACCGAGGAGGTCTGCGGCCATACGCTCACCTGGAACATGGTGCCGTTTGACGTGCAGCTCATCGGCGGCATCGTCCTTCACCAGGGCAAGATCTCCGAAATGCAGACGGGCGAGGGCAAGACGCTCGTAGCGACGCTGCCGCTCTACCTGAACGCGCTCGCCGGGAAGAACGTCCAGCTCGTGACGGTGAACGACTACCTCGCCTTGCGCGACGCGACGTGGATGGGCCACCTCTACAAGTACCTCGGCCTTACGGTCGGGTGCATCCAGAACTCGATGGACCCGGAGGAGCGCCGCGCCCAGTACGCCTGCGACATCACGTACGGCACGAACAGCGAGTTCGGCTTCGACTACCTGCGCGACAACGGCATGGCCCAGCAGCCGAGCCAGGTCGTGCAGAACGGCCACAACTTCGCGATCGTCGACGAGGTCGACTCGATTCTCATCGACGAGGCGCGCACGCCGCTCATCATCTCCGGCCCGGCGACGATCTCGACGTCGCACATCTACGTCGAGCTCAACCCGCTCGTCTCGTCCATCGTCCGTGTGCAGACGGCGATGTGCAACGACCTCATGCAGGCGGCGAAGAAGGCGATTGACGCGGGCGACGTCAACGCCTTCAAGGAGAAGATCTACCAGGTCTATCACGCGATGCCGCGCCACAAGCAGTTCCGGCACATGCTGGAGAACGCGGAGCTGCGCAAGCATCACGAAGACGTCGAGATGCAGATGCTCTCCGAAATGCGCAAGGAACGCGCGCGGGAGCTGAAGGACGAGCTGTACTTCACGATCGACGAGCGGACGCGCGAGGTCTCGCTCACCGACAAGGGGTGCGAGAAGATCTGTCCGCAGGATCCGCAGATGTTCGTCCTGCCCGACCTCGCCGCGCAGATGTCGGCGATTGACGGCGATGCATCGCTCACCGACGCCGCGCGCATCGAGCGGCGGCGCGACGCCCAGGCGGCGTTCGCCGAGAAGTCCGACCGCGTGCACGTCGTGGATCAGCTGCTGCGGGCCTACTGCCTCTACGAGCGCGACGTCGAGTACGTCGTGCAGGACAACCACGTCTACATCGTCGACGAGTTCACGGGGCGCGTCCTGCCGGGCCGCCGCTGGTCGGACGGTCTGCACCAGGCCGTCGAGGCGAAGGAGGGCGTCGAGATCGAGAAGGAGTCGCAGACGCTCGCGACGATCACGATCCAGAACTACTTCCGCCTCTACAAGAAGCTCTCGGGCATGACGGGCACGGCCGAGACGGAGGCGCGCGAGTTCAAGGACATCTACAAGCTCGACGTCGTCTCGATTCCGACGAACCGTCCGGTGAACCGCATCGACGGAAACGACCAGATCTACCGCACGGAGCGCGAGAAGTTCAAGGCGATCATCGCCGACGTCGAGCGGCGGCACGCCCAGGGCCAGCCGATCCTGCTCGGCACGGTCGAGGTCGCGACGTCGGAAGTCCTCTCGCGCATGCTGAAGATCGCGCGCATTCCGCACGAGGTGCTGAACGCGAAGAACCATGCGCGCGAGGCGGAGATCGTCGCGCTGGCGGGCCAGAAGGGCGCGGTCACGATCGCGACGAACATGGCGGGGCGCGGCACGGACATCAAGCTGGGGGCGGGCGTCGCCGAGGTCGGCGGTCTGCACGTGATTGGCTCCGAGCGGCACGAGTCGCGGCGCATCGACCGCCAGCTGCGCGGCCGTTGCTCGCGTCAGGGCGATCCCGGCAGCTCGCAGTTCTTCATCTCGCTTGAGGACAAGCTCATGCGCCTGTTCGGGTCGCAGCGCATTTCGGGCATCATGCAGCGTCTTGGCCTCAAGGAGGGCGAGGTGATGGAGCACCGCTGGCTCAACCGCTCCGTCGAGACGGCGCAGCGGCGCGTCGAGCAGCAGCACTTCGCCGTCCGCAAGCGCACGCTTGAGTATGACGACGTGATGAACAAGCAGCGCTCGGTCGTCTACGAGCTTCGCGGGCGCATCCTGAACGGCGATCCGAAGGCCGTCCACGATCTCATCCTCGACGTCATGAACGACCTCGTCCTCACCCAGGCCGAGCGGTATCTCACCGACGAGAAGGATGCCTCGCTCGTCGATTTCATGAACTGGCTGGGCGTCACCTTCCCGATCACGGTGACGGAGGACGAGCTGCGTCCGCTCGTGGGACAGCCCGCCGAGGCCGGCGCGCTCGTCATGAAGCGCGTCGAGGAGGCCTACGAGTCGAAGTGCGCGGGCGAAGACCCCGAAGTCCTGCCGCTCATGGAGCGCGGCGTCTTCCTGCAGGTCATCGACCGCGAGTGGCAGGACTACCTGCGGGCGATGGACGACCTTCGCACGGGCGTGAACCTCCGGGCCTACGGCCAGCGCGATCCGCTTATCGAGTACAAGAAGGAGGCGTTCGAGATGTTCGAGACGCTGATGACCACGATCAAGTCGAAGGTCGTCGGCGCCGAGTTCCGCAGCGCGACGGCGGCGCGCCTCCAGGCGGCGTTCAACCTGATGGCTCGTGCGCGCACGAACCAGGAGGCGTTCGATTCCGTGGAGGAGACGGACAGCGCGCCTTCGCCTCAGCGCGAAGAGGCGGTGTCCCCGTCTTCCGGCAAGACGATCGGCGACGTGTTCGCGTCGATGATGTCGAATCCGATGGCGGCGCGCGCGGTCGCGCAGACGCCGCCGGGCGCGGCGTCCGCGCCGATGGGATTTGCGCCCGCCGCGCCGGCAGCACGTCCGGCGGCGGGGCGGAACGATCCGTGTCCGTGCGGTTCGGGAAAGAAGTACAAGAAATGCTGTGGAAAGGGGCTCGTGTAACATGACGACGGCAATTATCGTGGCGGCAGGAAAGTCGGAGCGCATGGGCGCGAACGTCGACAAGGCGTTCCTCTCGCTCGTGGACAAGCCCGTGGTGGCGTGGTCGCTTCTCGCGTTCGAGCGGTGCCCCGACATCGACCGCATCGTCCTTGTTGTCCGCAAGGAGCAGCAACTCGCGGCGAAGGCCGTCGCGAAGATGTTCGGCATCTCCAAGCTCGACAAGATCGTGGCGGGCGGAAAGACGCGCGCCGAGTCGGTCGCGGCGGGCTTTGCCGCGTGTGACATCGACACGCGGGCGGTCGTCGTCCACGACGGCGCGCGGCCGCTCGTGAAGAGCGCGCTCGTCTCCGAGGTCGTCAAGGCCGTGAAGCGGTCGCCGTCGGTCGCCGTCGGGCGTCCGATGACGGATTCGGTCAAGCGCGTCGAGAAGGGCGTGACCGTCTCGGAGACCGTGCCGCGCGAGAAGCTTTGGACGGTGCAGACGCCGCAGGCCTTTCAGGTGAAGGATTTTCGCGCGGCCTACAAGGCCCTTGCCAAGAAGGACGTCACGGACGACAGCCAGGTGCTGGAATTGAACGGCGTTCCGACGAAGATTCTTCTCTCGCTCGCGCCGAACGTCAAGGTCACCACGCCGGAGGATCTGCAGCTCGCCGCTGCGCTGTTGAAGTAGATGGACAAGCTTTTCGCCATCCTGGGGGACATCCACGCGAACCTCGACGCGCTCGAGGTCGTGCTGGACGACTGTCGCCAGCAGGGCGTGACGGACTACCTGTGCACGGGCGACGTCGTCGGCTACAACGCCCGTCCGCATGAATGCCTTGAGATCGTGCGCGGCCTTGGCTGTCCGATCGTGATGGGCAACCACGACTACTACGTCTCGACCGACAACCTCGACCTCGACGACTTCAATCCGCACGCGGCCGCTGTCATCGACTGGACGAAGCGTCAGCTGTCCGACGAGGAGCTGGCGTTCCTGCACGACCTGCCGTTCGTGGCGACGAAGATGGGCGTCACGCTCGTCCATGCGACGATGGATCATCCCGAAGGCTTCGGCTACGTCTTCGACCACCTGCAGGCCGAGTCGAATTTCTTTCATCAGATCACGCCGTTCTGCTTCCATGGTCACACGCATTGTCCGATGATCTACGAGAAGCAGATGGCGGGCGTCTACCGTATTGACGCGCAGGACTTCAAGCTGCCGATCGGGCGCAAGTACTTCATCAACGTCGGCTCGGTCGGCCAGCCGCGCGACGGCGATCCGCGCGCGGCGTATGTCCTCTATTCGCCGAAGGAGCGGACGGTGCGCTTCCGTCGGCTCGACTATGACGTCGCGGCCGCCCAGGCGAAGATTCGCGAGGCGGGCCTGCCCGAACGGCTGGCCCAGCGCCTGGCGCTCGGGCAGTGAGGCGCAGGTCGGTCGGCGAGCGGTCTGTTTTTGGTATACTATGCCGAAATTTTCAAGGAGAGTGAAAGCGGAATGAAGAAGTT
This sequence comes from uncultured Lentisphaeraceae bacterium, assembly GCA_964420685.1. Taxonomy (GTDB): domain Bacteria; phylum Verrucomicrobiota; class Kiritimatiellia; order RFP12; family UBA1067; genus UBA1067. The sequence continues at coordinate 4,643 of CAYQUI010000004.1, forward strand.
TCTGAGTGCGAACGAGGCGGTCGCCCATGCGGCGGCGCAGGCGGGGTGCGTGGTGGCGTCGGCCTATCCGGGCACGCCCTCGACGGAGATTCTGGAGAACGTCGCGAAGTTCAAGGACACGATTCGCTGCGAGTGGGCGGTGAACGAGAAGGTCGCCGTCGAGACGGCCGTCGGCGCGTCGATGGCGGGGGCGCGCGCGCTCACGGCGATGAAGCACGTCGGCCTGAACGTCGCGATGGATCCGCTCATGACGTTCACCTACGTCGGCCCGCTTGGCGGATTTGTCCTCGTCTCGGCGGACGATCCCGGCATGCACTCCTCGCAGAACGAGCAGGACAACCGCAATCTCGCGAAGTTCGCGCGCGCGCTTCTCCTCGAGCCGGCGGACTCGCAGGAGGCCTACGACATGACGCGCGAGGCGTTTGAGCTCTCCGAGCAGTTCCGCGTGCCGGTGATTCTGCGCCTCACGACGCGCACGAGCCATTCGTCGTCGCTCGTCGAACTGGGCGACTTCAGCCCCAAGCCGCGTCCGCTACTTCCCTACGTGAAGGACATCCGCCGCAACATCCCCGTGCCGGCGTTCTCGCCGACCCAGCGGCTCAACGCGCAGGCGCGCACGGCGGCGATGGAGACGGCGGCCTGTGCGTCGCCGTTCAACCGCGTCGTCAAGCCGGCGGAGGGCGTGACGGCCTCGCCGGCGGCGAAGGGCCTCGGCATCGTGACGAGCGCCGTCGCCTACCAGTACGTGCGCGAGATCTTCCCGGACGTTCCGATCCTGAAGCTTGGCTGGACGAATCCGCTCCCCAAGGCGCTCGTCGCGGACTTTGCGAAGGGCGTGGAGAAGCTGCTCGTCGTCGAGGAGCTTGACCCGTTCCTCGAAGACCAGATTAAGGCGATGGGCCTTTCCGTCGTTCCGCACGAGACCGAGCTCAACATGTTCGAGCTGAACGCCGACCGTCTCCAGAACCTCCGCCACGAGATCCTGGGCGACGTGCCGATGGCCAAGGCCAAGGTTGTTGACGAGACGCTGCCGCGTCGTCCGCCTGTCCTTTGTGCGGGCTGTGGCCATCGCGGCGTCTTCTACGCCCTCCACAAACTGGGCGCGACGGTGACGGGCGACATCGGCTGCTACACGCTGGGCGCGTTTCCGCCCCTCTCGGCGATGGATTCGACGATTTGCATGGGCGCGTCAATCGGCAACGCCGCCGGCATGAAGAAGGCGGGCGTGAAGGGGCGCATCTGCGCGGTCCTTGGCGACTCGACGTTCTTCCATTCGGGCATCACGGGAATTCTCTCGGCCCTCTACAACGGCACGCCGGTGACGACAGTCGTCCTCGACAACCGCATCACGGCGATGACGGGCCATCAGGACAATCCCGGAACGGGCAAGACGCTGGCCGGCGACCCTGCGCCCGTGACGGAGATCGGCGACATCGCGAAGGCCTGCGGCTACCGGAAGGTCGTGAAGGTCTCGGCCGACGACCTCGCTGCGTTGGAGACGGTTCTGGCGGACGCGATGGACGGCGACGAGCCGGCGCTCGTCATCGCCTACGCGCCGTGCCGCATTGCCGCGAAGCTGACGAAGGAAGGCCTGTGCGCCACGGATTCGGCCAAGTGCAAGGCGTGCGGCGCGTGCTTCAAGCTCGGTTGCCCCGCGATCACGCGCGGCGAGGAGGTCGCGCCCGGCCGCTTCAAGATGCGGATTGACCCCGACCTGTGCGCGGGCTGCACGCACTGCACGCAGGTCTGCAAGTTCGGCGCGATCACGCGCATTCGCTGAAGGTCGTCCGTGCCCGCCGCGTGCTACGTCGAGACGTCGGACGGCGTCGTCCTGAATGTCCGTGCCCAGCCGCGTTCCTCGCGGGCGGGGCTGGACAGCCTGATGGGCGACGCGGTGAAGGTGCGTCTCCGTGCGGCGCCCGTGGACGGCAAGGCGAACAAGGAACTCGTCGAGACGTTGGCGGACGCCTTTGGCCTCCCGAAGGCGCGTGTCGTCTTCAAGGGGGGCGAGACGTCGAAGACGAAGCGCGTCCTGCTCGTCGGGCTTTCGGCGGCGGCTGTCGATTCCATTCTTTCCCCTCTCCAATGAGGCAAGTCCCATCACATGAAATTCCCAATCGAACTTAAGCGTCCGCTCATCGTCTTCGACCTCGAGACCACGGGACTCTTCCCGCGCAAGGACCGCATTCTCGAAATCGCCGCCGTCAAGATGAATCCCGACGGGACGGAGGATCGGCTTGAGCATCTCGTCAATCCCGGCATTCCGATTCCCGCCGAGACGACGGCCATCCATGGCGTGGACGACGCGACGGTGAAGGACTGTCCGACGTTTGCGGAACTGGCGGACGAGATCTACGCCTTTTTCGAGGGTTGCGACATCGCGGGTTTCAATTCCGACCGCTACGACATCCCGTGTCTGGAGGCGGAGTTCCTGCGCGTCGGGCGCAACCTCTCCGCCGCCATCGTCAACCGCGTCGACGTGCAGCGCATCTACCATCGCATGGAGCCGCGCGACCTGTCGGCGGCCGTCCGCTTCTACTGCGGCCGGGCGCACGAGGGCGCACATGGCGCGCTGGCGGACGCCGTGGCGACGCGCGACGTTCTCGCCGCGCAGCTGGCGCGTGCGCAGACGGCGGCGGACGGAGATCGCTATGCCGAGCTGAAGGGCAAGGACATCGCGGCGATCGACAACTATCTGGTGCCGCATGATCCGCTCAATGCCGACCGTGCGGGCATGTTCCGCTGGCGCGACGGCGTCCTCTACGTGAACTTCGGCAAGAAGAAGGGCGAGCCGCTGAAGCGGATCATGCTCAAGGAGCCGAGTTTCCTCCAGTGGATCGTGCGGGGAGACTTCGACACGGACGTGAAGGCGATTGCCGCCAATGCGCTTGAAGGGCGGCTTCCGCCGCCGCCCGCCGTCTGACGGCGGGCCGTGGACGCGATGAGGGCAGGAGGCAGGGAATCATGACGCGCATCGAGACGTTCGGGTGGCGAGGGGCCGTCGAGCCGGGGATCGGGCGCATTGTCTCCGCGCATGGCGACTACTACCATCTCGTCTGCAACGAGCAGCCGACGGGCGAGATTCTTGCCCGCAAGAAGAAGAGCGCGTTCACGCGCATGAAGACGGCCGCGCCCGACAGCATGAAGGGGCTTCGGGCCTCCGACGTTCAGGCGGTCGCGCCGCCGAAGCCGATGACGGGCGATTTTGTTCGCTTCCGCTACAACGACCGGGGCGATTCGCTGATTACGGAGGTCTTGCCGCGCTTTTCGCGCTTTGAGCGCCGAGATCCGACCGCGCGCCGCACGTCGCAGACGCTGGCCGTCAACTTTGACACGCTCTTCGTCATGATGAGCCTCAACGAGGATTTTTCGACCGCGCGCATTGCGCGCTATCTCGACCTGGCGGCCGACCGGGGCGAGGCCGAGGTCGTCGTCGTGCTGACGAAGGTCGATCTCTGGCAGGACGGCGACGAAGCGTTCGTAGCGGAACTTGAGGAGACGATTGCGGGCCGTGCGCCGCTCCTTCGCCTGTCGACCCGGACGGGCGTCGGCTTGGACGAGGTGAACGCCTATGTGCGGCCGGGTCGGACGGTCGCGTTCATCGGCTCCTCGGGCGTCGGCAAGTCGACGCTGCTCAACACGCTCGCGGGCGAGGAGTGGGCGGCGACGCAGGAGATTCAGGAATGGTCGGGGAAGGGCCGCCACACGACGACGTCGCGCGAACTCGTGATGCTGCCGTCGGGGGCCATGGTCATCGACACGCCCGGCATTCGCGAAATCGGCCGCTTGGGCGAGGTGGATGCGATTCGCGTACGCGGCGAATCGACGCACCGCTATCGCACCTGAGGAGGAGAAGATGGCTCTGACGACGTTTGCCATTACGGCCTTTCCCTTCCTCTGCGCGGCATTGGGCCTTTTGACGTTCGTCTGGCCGTCGCGACTGGGCGTGCGCGGCAAGGCGATCTGGTCGATGATTCTTCTTCTGGGCGCATCGAAATTTGTCGTGTTCGAGGCTCTGGGCGGCAACCGCTATTCGCCGGAGTTGCCGGAGAAACTGATTTGGGCGCTCAACTTCGTGAACTCCGTCCTTTACGTGCTCGTTGCGTTGAGCCTCGTCTGGTGGACGCGGCGCGGACGGCGCGTCCTCCTTCCGGCGCTGGCCGTTGCCCTCGCGGCGTGGGGGCAGTTGGAGGGGACGCGGGCGCCGCAGGTGAAGGAGGTCGCGCTTACGTGTCCGAGACTCCCCGTCGAACTGGACGGGTATCGCATCCTCCAGCTTTCCGACATTCACTGCTCGAGCGCGGCGCGCGGCTGGCGGACGCGGGTGGTCGTCGCGGCCGCGAACGCGGCGAAGGCCGATCTCATCTGTCTGACGGGCGACTATGTGGACGGCAAGGTCGTCCATCGCGAACGGGACATGGCGCCGTTTCGCGAACTGCGGGCGCGCGACGGCGTCTGGTGGGTGACGGGCAACCACGAGTTCTATTTGGACGGCCTGCGTTGGGAGAAGTGGTATCGGAAGAACGGCTTCCGCTTCCTCGTGAACGACAGCGTCCGTCCGCAGCCGCGCCTTGTGCTCGCGGGCGTGAACGACTCGGCCGTCGAATGGTACGGCGGCTATGGAAATGCCCTGCCAAATGTTGCGGAGGCCTTTCGCGGAAGTCGTTCGGACGATTTTCGCGTCCTGCTTGAGCACCGGCCGAAGAACTTTCGCGAGAATGTCCGTCGCCACGGCGTCGACCTGCAGCTCTCCGGCCATACCCACGGCGGCATTGCGCCGCTCATCGAGCGGCTGGTCGCCTGCCTGAACGGCGGCTTTGTGCGGGGGCTTTACCGCGAGGGGGACGCCTTCCTCTACGTGAGTCCCGGCGGCGGTCTTTGGGCGGGCTTTCCGCTTCGCTTCTTCGATCCGGCCGAGATCACGGTCTTCACGCTCCGCCGGCCGCAGACGTGAGGACGAGCGCGTTCGGCGTGGCACGTCTCAGGGCGTGGCGCGCCAGCGCGTGGGCGTGACGCCCGTGTGGCGGCGGAAGGCCGCGATGAAGACGGCACGGTCTGGCAGGGTCTCTCGCACGCGGCGACGCGCGTGCGCGTCGGCGCGCAGGACGCGCCCGTGCCGGCGTTCGAGAAGGCGTCCAGCGACCACTGGCGCAACTTCCTCCAAGGGCATGAAGCCCTACGAGGGGCGAATGGTCGCGATGTTCCTCTTCGCGTGTCTGCCGCTCCTTGCGCTCGGCGCGCAGCCGTTCGGCGCGGTGAGCGCGTGGTTTCCGGCGATCCTGATCGGGCAAGCCGGCGGGCTACATGGTCGTTTTCTGTTATTGCGCCGTCGCCAATCTCCTCGGCTGGGCCTGCATGAAGGCACTCGTGCCGAAGGAGAAAAAGGTGACGCTCTGACGGACGGCGGGCGGCGTTTGGGGCGCGGTGGATTCCTTGGCGAGAAAAATGCTATAATACGTTTCAAATGAACAGGAAAAGGCCACGGAATCCGCGCATCCTCATCGTCACTCCGGAGATCACGTATCTCCCTGAGGGCATGGGGAACCTCGCCGGCAAGATGTCGGCGAAAGCCGGTGGCATGGCGGACGTGTCGGCTTCGCTCGTCCAGGCGCTCTACGGGCTGGGGGCCGACGTGCACGTCGCCTTGCCGCATTACCGGCGCATGTTCCACGTCGAGACGGCCCAGCTCGTCTCCGAGGAGTTGCGCAAGTACAAGAGCCACCTTTCCGACGAGCGCATTCACCTGGCCGAAGACCGTTGCTTCTACTACCGCGACACGGTCTACGACCGGGGCGACGGGAACGTGAAGCTCGCGCTGGCGTTCCAGCGCGAGGTGATCAACAACATCATTCCGCACGTCCAGCCCGACCTCATTCACTGCAACGACTGGATGACGGGGCTCATTCCGGCGGCCGCGCGCCGCATGGGGATTCCGTGCCTCTTCACCGTCCACAACATCCACACGCAGAAGCTGAGCCTCGCGCGCGTCGAGGACGCGGGCATCGACGCGGCGGAGTTCTGGACGAACCTCTACTACGCCTATCCGCCGTACAACTACGAGGAGTCGCGCAACAACAATCCGATCGACCTGCAGGCGTCGGGCTGCTTCGCGGCGCACTTCATCAACACGGTCTCGCCGACGTTCCTCACCGAGATCGTCAATGGCTGGCACTCGTTCATCCCCGACTCGATCCGCAACGAGATCCGCAGCAAGTACTATGCGGGCTGTGCGGCGGGCATCCTGAACGCGCCCGACGAGTCGGACAATCCGGCGACCGACGACAAGATCCCGTTCAAGTACGGCCCGGCGGATCATCGCGAGGCGAAGCGGCAGAACAAGCTCGCGCTTCAGCACGCGCTGGGCCTTGAGGAGAACGCCGACCGCGCGCTCTTCTTCTGGCCGAGCCGTCTCGACCCGATGCAGAAGGGCCCGCAGCTTTTGACGGACATTGCCTTCCGCTTCCTCGAGCGGCATCCCGACGCGCAGATCGCGGTCATCGCGAACGGCCCGTACCAGCAGCCGTTCTGGGACATCCGCGAGTTCCACCAGATCCAGTCGCGCCTGGCGGTGAGCAACTTCGACGGGCGGCTCTCCCAGCTTGGGTTCGCGGCGAGCGACTTCACGCTCATGCCGTCCCTCTTCGAGCCGTGCGGGCTGCCGCAGATGCAGGCGCCGATCTACGGCTCGCTGGCCGTCGCGCACAACACGGGCGGTCTGCACGACACGGTCGAGATGCTGGACGTCGGGCTCTCGCGCGGCAACGGCTTCCTGTTCGACACCTACGACTCGAACGGGCTCTTCTGGGCGATGGATCGGGCGATGGACTTCTTCCACCAGCCGGTCGACGTCCGCGACCGCGAGATTGCGCGCATCATGGCCGAGTCGCTCGCCCGCTTCAATCACGAGGCCTGCGCGAAGGAATACATCCAGCTTTACGAGAGGATGCTCGACCGCCCGCTCGTCTGATGCGCGGGATCGGGCAAGGAGAAGAAGACATGGCCATGAGGGCCGCATGAGAGAAAGACAATGACAGCAGAAGACCTCCTGAACACATTGACCCAGGCGCTGGCCGACACGAAGGCGCAGGACGTGAAGACCTACGACGTGCGCGGCAAGTCGGGCCTGACCGACTATTTCGTCGTCGCGACCGGCGCGGCCGCGCCGCACCTGAAGGCCCTTGTGAAGGCGATGCCGAAGCCCCACCGGATTTCGGGCGACCCCGAGTCCGGCTGGATCGTCGCCGACTATTTCGACGTCGTCGTCCACGTCTTTTCGCCGGAGGCGCGCGCCTACTACGCGCTGGAGAAGCTTTGGGCGTGATCCGCATCACGGACCCGTGCCGTCCGCTCGACTTCGACCTCTCGCGTCCGCTGGAGATCGAGGTCGGCTGCGGGAAGGGCCAGTTCCTCACGCGGCGCGCGCGGGAGAACCCCGACTGCGACTTCCTCGGCATCGAGCGGATGCTGGAGCGCGTGCGTCTCTTCGACGGCAAGTGCCGGCGCGGGAAGCTCGCGAACGCGAACGTCCTTCGGCTGGAGGCGCTCTACACGTTCCACTACCTCCTGCCGGCGCATCATGCGCGGCGCGTCTACGTCTTCTTCCCCGACCCGTGGCCGAAGAAGAAGCACCACTCGCACCGCCTGTTCGGGCCGCTCTTCCGCGCGGCGCTCTGGAAGCGTCTTGAAATCGGCGGGAAGATCGAGTTTGCGACGGATCACGCCGAGTACTTCGAGGAAGTCTGCGCGGGCTTCGCCGAGGACGCGCGCTTCCGCCGCGTCGAGCCGATGCCGCGTCCGAGAGAGGTGTGGACGGAGTTCGAGACGATGTTCCGCGAGCAGGGCCTGCCGATTCACGCGGCCGCCTGGGAGGCGCTTGCGGCGGACGACGCGCCGCTCGCGCCCCTCACGATCCCGCCCGAACTTGAACCGCGCGAAGGCGTCTTTCGCCGCGACTTCGGCGCCGTCGTCTAATTTTCTTTTCAGGAGAACGAAACCATGTTGCACGTCAACGAGAACTACGCCAAGATCAAGCCCACCTACCTCTTTGCCGAAATCGCCCACCGCGTCGCCGCGCACCAGCAGGCGCACCCGGAGGCGAAGGTCATTCGCCTCGGCATCGGCGACGTCACCGAGCCGCTCGCGCCGAGCGTCATCGCCGCGATGCACAAGGCCGTGGACGACGAGGCCGGCCGGGGCGCGCGGTTCTACGGCTACGGGCCGGAGCAGGGCTATGCCTTCCTGCGCGAGAAGATCGCCGCCGCCGACTTTCAGGCGCGCGGCATCGACATTTCGGCGGACGAGATTCTTGTCTCGGACGGCGCGAAGTGCGACTGCGGCAACTTCCAGGAGCTCTTCGGCGCGGACGTCACGGTCGCCGTCGGCGATCCCGTCTATCCGGTCTACGTGGACACGAACGTGATGGCCGGGCGGCAGGACATCCAGCTCCTGCCGTGCACGCGCGAAAACGGCTTCGTGCCGGGGCCGGAGGGATGCACGGCCGACATCGTCTATCTCTGCTACCCGAACAACCCGACGGGCGCCGTCGCGACGAAGGCCCAGCTTCAGGCGTGGGTCGACTGGGCGAACGCGAAGAAGGCGCTGATCGTCTTCGACGCGGCCTACGAGGCGTTCATCCGGACGCCGGGGATTCCGCACTCGATCTACGAGTGCGCGGGCGCGAAGACGTGCGCGGTCGAGATCCGCTCGTTCTCGAAGACGGCGGGCTTCACCGGCATCCGCTGCGGCTACACGGTCGTGCCGGACGGGCTGGTCGCCTCTGCTGCCGACGGCACGGCCGTGCCGCTCCGTCCGATGTGGACGCGCCGCCAGACGACGAAGTTCAACGGGGCCTCCTACGTCACCCAGCGCGGCGCAGAGGCGGTCTACTCGCCCGAAGGACAGGCCGAGACGAAGGCGACGATTGACTTCTACCTGGAGAACGCCCGCCTTGTCCGCGAAGCCTTGACCGCGAAGGGCTATGCCGTTACGGGCGGCGTCGATTCGCCTTACGTGTGGGTGGACGTGAAGGGCGAGAGCTGGGCGTTCTTCGACCGGCTGCTCGCGGAGGCGAACATCGTCACGACGCCGGGCGCGGGCTTCGGCGCGGCGGGCGAGGGCTACATCCGCATCAGCGCGTTCAATTCGCGCGCGAACGTCCTGGAGGCGATTGAACGCCTGAAGAAGGTTCTGTGACGACGCGGCGGCGCGTCCGCCTTGCCTGAAATCCCCAATTTCGCTATAATGCGTTCCTGAAATGACGAGCAACGACGAATATGTCATCCAGCTCTTGGTCGAGCGCGGGTATCTGACGCCCGAGCAGGTCGAGACGGCTGCGAATTCGATGAAGGCCGAGAACGAGACGACGCTTGACGCGCTCGTCGCGGGCGGGACGATCGGGCAGGACGAAGTCCTCGGAACGATCGCCGACCAGTTCGGCCTCAAGTACTGCCACCTCGACGCCGAGGCGATCGACGCGGCGTCCGTGACGAAGGTGATCACGCCGGAGATCGCGAAGCGGTACGGCGTCGTGCCGATCGTGGCGGATGACGATTCCGTGACGGTCGCGCTTTCCGACCCGATGGGCTACGACGCGATCGATTCGCTGCGCTTCGTGCTGGTCGGCAAGGACGTGGAGGCCGTGCTCTGTCCGCTCGACGAGGTGAAGGCCGCGATGGCGAAGCTCTACGTGACGGACGCGGAGGCCGCCGTCTCGACGCGCGACGAGGAGGGGCTCTCTGACGCGACGGCGGGCGAGAGCGACGACAACGCCGTCATCAAGCTCGCCAACATGATCATCACGACGGCGATCAAGATGAAGGCCTCCGACATCCACATTGAGCCGATGGAGAAGGAGTTCCGCATCCGCTACCGCATCGACGGCGCGCTCCGCAAGATGGACTCGCCGCCGAAGCGCCTGCAGGGCGCGATCATCTCGCGCTTCAAGATCATGTCGAAGATGAAGATCTCCGAGAAGCGCATTCCGCAGGACGGGCGCATCCAGATTTCCGTCGGCGGCAAGGATCTCGACTTGCGCGTCTCGTCCGTCCCGACGAACCACGGCGAGTCGATCGTCATGCGAATCCTCGACAAGTCGAACCTCTCGCTCGGTCTGCCGCAGCTCGGCTTCCTTTCCGACGACCAGACGACGTTCGAACGGCTCATCAAACTGCCGGACGGCGTCGTGCTCGTCACAGGCCCGACGGGTTCGGGCAAGACGACGACGCTCTACGCCTGTCTGGGGCAGATCAACACGCCGGACAAGAAGCTCATCACGGTCGAAGACCCGGTCGAATACCAGATGTCGGGCATCAACCAGGTGCAGGTGAACAAGGACGTCGGGCTTGACTTCTCCGCCGCGCTCCGCTCGATCCTGCGTCAGGCCCCGAACATCGTCATGATCGGCGAAATCCGTGACGCGGAGACGGCCGACATCGCGATGGAGGCGGCGCTCACGGGCCACCTCGTCTTCTCGACCCTGCACACGAACGACGCGCCGTCGGCCGTGACGCGACTCCTCGACATCGGCGTGAAGCCGTTCCTCGTCGCGTCCGCCCTGCGCGCCGCGATGGCCCAGCGACTCGTGCGCGCCATCTGCGAGAAGTGCAAGGAGTCGTACACGCCGAGCGAGCGCGAGATCAAGATGCTCACGGGCCTTGCGAGCGGCACGAACGCCCAGGTGCCCGACCACATGTACCACGGCGCCGGATGCGACCGCTGCGGCAAGACGGGCTATAAGGGACGAAAGGGCATCTTCGAGATCTTCAAGGTCGACGACACGATTCAGCGTCTCATCTTCGACCACGCGCCGGCGACGCTGCTTCGCCAGCGCGCCCGCGAGATGGGGATGCGCACGCTGCGCGAGGACGGCATGCTCAAGGTCGCGAGCGGCATGACGTCGCTGGCGGAAGTCCTGCGCGTGACGATGGGCGACGCCGACTGAACCAGGCGTCCGCGCGGTGGCCGCGAATCTCTACGTCCATTTCCCGTTCTGCCGTCGCCGATGCCGCTATTGCGCGCTCTACTCGCGCGTCGGCGTTCCGGCGGCCGCGCGCAACGCCTATGTCCGGCAGTTGGCCGCGTCCGTCGCCAGCCTCTCCGAGGAGCTGGCGCGTTGGGGCGACGCGGACGGCTTCGGAACGCTGAAGACGGTCTATTTTGGCGGCGGGTCGCCGGCCCTCTGTGATTTGCGTCCGCTGCTGGCGACACTCGCGCCCCATCTGACGGCGGAGACGGAGTTCACGGTCGAGCTGCATCCGCTGGACGTCACGGACGACGTGCTGGGGATGTTGCATGACGGGGGCGTCAACCGCATTTCGATGGGGGTTCAGTCGCTGGACGACGCGACGCTCGCGGCCATGGGGCGCGGCTACACGGCGGCGGCGGCGGCACGGGCCTTTGCGCGCGTGACGCGCGTCTTCGGGAACGCGGGCATCGACCTCATCGTCGGCTATCCGGGCGATCCGTGCGTCGGCTGGGAGCGGCTCGGCGACTGGGGGCTTCGCCACGCCTCCGTCTATTCGCTCCAGAACGAGCGGGGGCTGGCGGACGTGCCGGACGACGACTGGACGCTCGACCGGATCCGCGTGGTCGCGGCGACCCTGGAGGAACTGGGACTCGCACGCTACGAAATCTCAAATTATGCCGTGCCGGGGGGTGAATGTCGCCACAACCTTGCCGTCTGGCGCGGGGAGGACTACGTCGGCCTTGGGGCGGGGGCGTTTGGGCGCGTGGGGCTTCGCCGAACCCGCAACTTGGGGGCCTGTCCCCAACAACGGGAGGAGGTGGAGATGGTTTCGCCCGAGCGGGATGCGCTGGAGCGGCGAATCTTCCGCTTGCGGACGCGCGAGGGGCTTGACGCGACGGGGTTTCCCCAGTGGGGACAGGCCCTCGCGACCGCGTGTGAAAATGGACTTCTGACGCGCGAAAACGAGATTTATCGTCTGACAGCGCGCGGAATGGAAGTCTGCGACGCCATTTTGGCCGAACTTGTCTGAAGGCCTCGTCCGTCTTTTGGCCGTAGCCGTGCGCGCCACCGTGCGTCGGTCCGAAACCCCGCATTTGCCCCCTTGCGCGGACGCAACATTTAGTGTATCATATGCGCCCTATCCACAACAGGTAGTGAAATTTGAGGAAAACGGCGGATTTCAAGACAATTCGAGAAGAAGGATGCGCAGAGGCCATGAAGATTATCAAGCGATCAGGTGAAGAGCGGGAGTTTGACGTCGCGAAAATCGAAAACGCGATTCGCAAGGCGAACAACGCGGTGGACTACAAGGACGCGATGAGCGAAGGTCGGATCAAGCTGATCGCGGAAGAGGTCGCCGGCGTCTGCGCCGCGCGCGACCGGGCGATGACGGTCGAGGAGGTTCAGGACGTCGTCGAGAACAAGATCATGGAGATGGGTTCGCACGAGATCGCGAAGAAGTACATCGTCTACCGCTACCGCCGCGAGCTCGCCCGCAAGGCGAACACGACGGACGGCGCGATTCTCTCGCTTATCGAGTGCAACAACGAGGACGTCAAGCAGGAGAACTCGAACAAGAACCCGACGATCAACTCCGTCCAGCGCGACTACATGGCGGGCGAGGTGTCGAAGGACGTCTCGGCGCGCATCCTCCTGCCGCAGGACGTCGTGCAGGCCCATCGCGACGGGCTGATCCACTTCCACGACATGGACTACTACGCGCAGCATATGCACAACTGCGACCTCGTGAACCTCGAGGACATGCTGCAGAACGGGACGGTCATCTCGGAGACGATGATCGAGAAGCCCAAGAGCTTCTCGACGGCGTGCAACATCGCCACCCAGATCATCGCGCAGGTCGCCTCGAACCAGTACGGCGGCCAGTCGATTTCGCTGACGCACCTCGCGCCGTTCGTGGACGTCTCGCGTCAGGCGATCCGGCGGGACTTTGCGGCCGAGTGCGCCGAGGCGGGCGTCGAGATCCCGCAGGCGAAGTTCGACGCGATCGTCGAGCGGCGCGTCCGCAAGGAGGTCGAGAAGGGCGTGCAGACGATCCAGTACCAGGTCGTCACGCTCATGACGACGAACGGGCAGGCGCCGTTCGTGACGGTCTACATGTACCTCGGCGAGGCGCGCGGGGAGCAGGAGAAGAAAGACCTCGCGATGATCATCGAGGAGGTCCTCAACGAGCGCATCAAGGGCGTGAAGAACGAGCAGGGCGTCTACGTGACGCCGGCGTTCCCGAAGCTCATCTACGTCCTCGAGCCCGACAACATCACGGAGGACGCGCCTTACTGGTACCTGACCGTGCTCGCCGCGAAGTGCACGGCCAAGCGCATGGTGCCCGACTACATCTCGGCGAAGAAGATGCGCGAGTACAAGGTGGACAAGAACGGCAACGGCAACGTCTACACGTGCATGGGCTGCCGCTCCTTCCTGACGCCGTACGTGGACGAGAACGGCAAGCCGAAGTACTACGGGCGCTTCAACCAGGGCGTCGTCACGGTCAACCTCGTGGACGTGGCCCTCTCCGCGCACGGCGACCTCGAGAAGTTCTGGGAGGTCCTTGACGCGCGCTGCGAGCTTTGCCACAAGGCGCTCCAGTGCCGCCACGAGCGGCTGACCGGCACGCTGTCCGACGCGGCGCCGATCCTCTGGCAGTACGGGGCGTTGACGCGCCTGCCGAAGGGCACGCCGATTGACCGCTACCTGCACGGCGGCTACTCGACGATCTCGCTCGGCTACGCGGGGCTCTGGGAATGCGTCTACGCGCTCATCGGCAAGAAGCTCACCGAGCCGGACGGCGAGGCGCTTGGCCTTGACGTCATGAAGCGGCTCAACGAGTACACGGCGAAGTGGAAGGCCGCCGAGGACATCGACTACTCGCTCTACGGCACGCCGCTCGAGTCGACGACGTACAAGTTCGCGAAGTGCCTCCAGAAGCGCTTCGGCATCGTCAAGGGCGTGACCGACCGCAACTACATCACGAACTCGTACCACATCCATGTCACCGAGCCGATTGACGCGTTCAAGAAGCTGGAGACGGAGGCGAAGTTCCAGAAGCTTTCGCCGGGCGGGGCGATCAGCTACGTCGAGGTGCCGAACCTTCAGAACAACCTGCCGGCCGTGCTGTCGATCATGAAGTACATCTACGACCACATCATGTACGCCGAGCTCAACACGAAGTCGGACTACTGCCAGGTCTGCGGATTCGACGGCGAGATCGAGATCGTCAAGGACGAGGGCGGCAAGCTCGTCTGGCGCTGCCCGAAGTGCGGCAACGCCGACGAGGCGAAGCTCAACGTCGCGCGGCGGACGTGCGGCTACATCGGCTCGCAGTTCTGGAATCAGGGCCGCACGCAGGAAATCAAGGAGCGCGTCCTGCACGTCTCGTAGGCGGCGCGGCGGGGGCGCAGTTGAAACGCCCCCGCTTTTTCGGTATAATACACATTCAAATTCAGAAAGGAAAGAAGAATGTCCATTTTCATTGGTTGCCTGTATGTCGTCGAAGTCCTCGTCTGCCTGATGCTTGCGCTCGTCGTGATGCTTCAGAAGCCGAAAGAGGGCGGGCTGGGCGGCGCCATCGGCGGCGGCATGCTGGAGGCTTCGCTCGGTGCCGACGCGGGCAACGTCCTCATCAAGACGACGGCCATTCTCGGCGCGGTCTTTCTCCTGAACACGCTCGTTCTCGCGCGCCTGACGTCGACGGCGCATTCGCGCTCGCTCATGGCCCGCGAGGCCGAGCCGGTCGCCGAGCAGGCCGCGCCCGCGCTGCCGATGGCCGCGCCGGAACTTCCGGCGGCCCCGGCTCCTGCGGCGACGCCCGCGCCTGTCGCGCCGGCCCCTGCGGCCAAGTGAGGAGGATGCCCGCATGAAGGTCCTCGTCACCGGCGGGTCCGGCTTTCTCGGCATCAACCTCATCCGTTTCCTCCGCGCGCAAGGCGTGGAGGAAATTCGCGTTTTGGACATCGCCGACTTCGACTATCCGGAGAAGGGCGAGCCGTGGCTCGCGTTCACGAAGGGTGACGTGCGTGACGTGTCGGCCGTCGAGAAGGTGACGGCGGGGTGCGATGTCGTCGTCCACTGCGCGGCGGCCCTGCCGCTCTACAGCGAAGAGGACATTCGCACGACGGAAGTGGACGGCTGCCGGAACGTCCTCGACGCCGCGCGCAAGTTCAACCTCGACCGCATGATCCAGATTTCCTCGACGGCGGTCTACGGCGTGCCGAAGAAGCATCCGATCGTCGAGACGGACCCGCTTGTCGGCGTCGGGCCGTACGGGCAGGCGAAGATCGACGCCGAGACCATCTGTCGCGCGGCGATTGACGACGGCTACTGCGTCTCGATCATCCGTCCGAAGAGCTTTGTCGGGCCGGAGCGGCTGGGCGTTTTCGCGCTCTTCTACGACTGGGCGTACACGGGGCATGGCTTTCCGATGATCGGGTCGGGCGAGAACCGCTACCAGCTCATGGACGTCGATGACCTCAACCAGGCGATCTGGCACGCGATGACATATCCGAAGACGGTCGTCGCGACGGCGTTCAACATCGGCGCGAAGGAGTTCACGACGATGAAGGAGGACTACCAGGCCGTCCTCGACCGCGCCGGGCACGGCAAGAAGATTCGCGGCATGCCCGTCGCGCCGCTCGTCTTCATCCTGCGCATCCTTGAGAAGCTGCATCTCTCGCCGCTCTATCCGTGGGTGTACGAGACGGCGTCGACGGATTCCTTCGTGTCGATCGAGAAGGCCGAGCGGCTGCTGGACTACAAGCCGCGGTACTCGAACAAGCAGGCGCTTGTGCGGAACTACGACTGGTATGTCGCGCACCTCTCCGAGTTCGCGGGCAAGTCGGGCGTCAGCCATCGCGTGCCGTGGAAGCAGGGGCTTCTGGGCGTTGCGAAATGGTTCTTCTAAGACTCCAGACGTCCAAACGATCCAAGCCGCCAAACCCCCAAACTTCCAAACATCTCAACAACCAAACCTCTAAACCTCCAAACTTCAAAACAATCATGAGACCTGTCGTATTCATCATTCGTGACGGCTGGGGCATCAATCCCCGCAAGGACGGAAACTCCGTGTACGGCGCCAAGACGCCGGTCATCGACCAGATTCGCGCGCGCTATCCGCACTGTCTCCTCGACTGCTGCGGCGAGGCGGTCGGCCTCCCCGACGGCTATCAGGGTTCGTCGGAAGTCGGCCACCTCAACATGGGCGCGGGCCGCATTGTCATTCAGGAGCTGAAGCGCATTGACGACGGCCTGTCGTCCGGCGAGCTCTTCAAGAGCCCGAAGTGGGCGAACCTCATCGCGGACTGGAAGAGGAACAACTCGCAGTTCCACTTCCTCGGCCTTTTGCAGGACGAGGGCGTGCACGCGCACCAGGAGCATCTCTTCAAGCTCATGAAGCGCGCGCGACAGGAGTTCCCGGAGGGGAAGATCGTCGTCCATCCGTTCCTTGACGGCCGCGACACGCCGCCGCGCTCGACGCTGGAGTACATCGCGCGCCTGAAGCAGGAGCTCGCCGTCGTCGGCAATGCGACGATCGGGACGGCGATGGGCCGCTACTATGGCATGGATCGCTCGAAGAACTACACGCTCACGAGCGAGGCGTACGAGTGCCTCGTCGCCGCGCAGGGCAAGAAGGCCGCGACGGTCGAGGAGGCCGTCAAGGCCGAGTACGCGAACGGCCAGACGCCCGACAACGCGCCGATGACCGACGAGTACATTCCGTGCTACGTGATTGGCGACTACGCCGGCATGAAGGACGGCGACGTCGTCATGCACACGAACTACCGCCAGGATCGCGCGATCCAGCTGACGCAGGCGTTCGTGTCGGACGACTACGCGGGCACGCGCTCGGCGCGTCCGAAGGTGACGTTCCTCGGCTTCACGCGCTACTGGGACGAGTTCGAGGACTACCTCCTCGGCGCGATGGGCGCGGGCGGCGGCATGGACAACCTTCTCGGCGAAGTCGTCTCGAAGGCGGGTCTCAAGCAGCTGCGCCTCGCGGAGACCCAGAAGATCAAGCACGTCACGAGCTTCTTCAACGGCAAGTCCACGACGCCGTCGGCGGGCGAAGACCAGGTCGAGGTCAAGAGCCGCTTTGACGCGGCGACGTTCGCGAGCCATCCGGAGATGGAGGCGTACAACGTGACGGACGAGCTTCTGAAGCGGCTGGAGAACAATCCCTACGGCTTCATCGTCGTCAACTACGCGAACTGCGACATGGTCGGCCACACGGGCGACGAAAAGGCGGCGACGAAGGCCGTCGAGGTCACGGACGAGTGCATCGGCAAGATTCTGCCGCGCCTCCTCGAGCTCGACGCGCATGTCCTCATCTTTGCCGACCACGGCAACGCCGAGCAGATGGTTGACTACAAGACGGGGCTCACGAAGACCTCGCACACGCTGAACCTCGTCGATTGCTTCTACGTCGCGAACGACGCGGCGGGCGTGCGCCTGACGCCGCTGGCGAAGCTCTCGGCCGTCGCGCCGACCGCCCTGCAGATGCTGGGCATTCCCGTGCCGCCGGAGATGACGACGCCGTCGCTCCTTGCGGGCAAGGAGAACTGGTCGAAGACCGCGCTCAACGTCTGACGCGCGGCGAACCTTAAGAAATCTTAAGGTAAACTTAAGGTAATCTTAAGGCTTCCTTTCCCCGGATGTGCTATTCTACGCGCATCCAAGGGGAAAGGACATGACGACAACCAAAAGACTTCTTCTCGCCTGTGCCGCCGTGGCGGGCGGCGAGTTCGCCGCCGCGCGCGTGCCGATGTTCGCCGAGGCCTGGCCGATTCTGGCGGCCTTGGCGCTGCTTGTCGCGCTTGGGGGGCATGCGGGCGGCTTTCGCCTCTGGCCGTGGCTTGCGCTGGCGCTCGTGGGCGCGACGCTTTTTCTGTCCGCCTCGTGCGAACAGGAGCGCGTCTACCGAAAGGCGCCGTGGCTGCGGGAGGCGCGTCGGCGTGCGTCGGCCGAACCGGCGATGCCCGCCCTGGCCGCAACGCGGCGCGACTTTGCCCGCCGCGTGTCGCTCGGGCTGGAATCCAGGCGCGAGGTCGTGCGCCTCAACCAGGCCATTTTGCTGGGTGCGCGCACCGCCCTGCCGCGAGACTTGCGGCAGACGTTCATCGGCGCGGGCACGATTCACGTCTTTGCCATTTCCGGCTTGCATGTCATGGCCGTCGCGCGTGTGCTGGTCTTTCTTTTGCGACTTCTCTGGCTGCCGCGCCGACTGGCCGAGGCGGCGGCCGTTCCGGCTCTCTGGGGCTATCTCGCGCTCATCGGCTTTCCGCCGAGCGCCGTTCGTGCCGGCGCCATGGCGACGCTGACCTGCCTGGCGCCGCTCTTCCGCCGGCGGCCGAATGGACTCGTCGCCTGGTCGCTCACGTTTCTCGCAGTCTATCTCGTGCGCCCGACGATGATTGCGGATGTCGGGTGCGGCCTTTCCTTTGCCGTCATGCTGGCGATCCTCGTGGTCGGGGAACGCCTGCGGGAACGTCCGGAGGGGTGGGCGAAGACCATGGCCATTGCCGTTGCCGCCTGGGCGGCGGGCGTGCCGATTGCCGCGCACGTCTTCGGGCGCGTCACGCCCGGCGGCGTCCTCGCCAACCTCGCGCTCGTGCCGGCGGCGGGCTTGACGGTCTATGCGGGCGCGCTCGGACTTCTGTCGAGCTTCGTGTCGGAGTCCGTGGCCGCGCATCTCAACAACCTCTCCGCCCTCTTCACGCAGGCGATGGTCGTCCTCTCCGAGGGCGTCGCGGGGCTTCCGGGCGCGAACGTCGAGGTGCCGAAGTGGCCGATTCCGACATGCGCCGCGTGGTACGCCGCCTGTGCGCTTGCGCTGTTCCTGCTGCGGCGCGCGAACCGACGACGGGACACGCTGGACTGAAAAATGGTATAATTCGGAGAACGAAAGAAAGGAAGCGAATCCCATCATGAAGATTCTGGTTACGGGCGGCGCCGGGTACATCGGCAGCCATACGGTCGTGGAACTCCTGAACGCGGGGCACGACGTCGTCGTCGTCGACAATCTCTGCAACAGTTCGCGCAAGTCGCTCGCGCGCGTCGCGCGCATCACCGGCAAGACGCCGACGTTCTACAAGGCCGACATCCGCGACGAGAAGAAGCTCAACGCGATTCTCGACAAGGAGGCGCCGTTCCAGGCGACGATTCACTTCGCGGCGCTGAAGGCCGTCGGCGAATCGACGAAGATCCCGCTCAAGTACTACGCCAACAACCTCGGCGGCACGTTCACGCTCCTGAAGTGCCTGGCCGAGCACGACTGCAAGAACATCGTCTTCTCGTCGTCGGCGACCGTCTACGGCGAACCGAAGTCCGTGCCGATCCGCGAGGACTTCCCGACGCCCGGCTGCACGAACCCCTATGGCTGGACGAAGCTCATGATGGAGCAGGTCTTCAAGGACGTCCAGAAGGCCGACCCGGCGTGGAACGTGATCCTGCTGCGCTACTTCAATCCGATCGGGGCGCACGAGTCGGGCCTCATCGGCGAAGACCCGGCGGGCATTCCGAACAACCTCCTGCCGTACGTCGCGCAAGTCGCCGTCGGGCGGCGGCCCGAACTCAACGTCTTCGGCAACGACTATCCGACGCCGGACGGGACGGGCGTGCGGGACTACATTCACGTCGTCGATCTCGCCGTCGGGCACCTGAAGGCGATCGAGAAGATCGAGAAGGAGCCGACGCTCGGCCTCAAGGTCTACAATCTCGGCACGGGGCACGGGTATTCGGTCCTTCAGATCGTGAAGGCGTTCGAGAAGGCTTCGGGGCGTCCCGTTCCCTACAAGGTCTGCCCGCGTCGTCCTGGCGACATCGCCGAATGCTGGGCCGACCCGGCCTTGGCCGCGAACGAACTTGGCTGGAAGGCCGTGCGCGGCATCGAGGAGATGTGCGCCGACGCCTGGCGTTGGCAGGAGAAGAATCCGTACGGGTACAACGGAAAGGCGGAAGAATAGCCGCTCATGTCTTCCGACAGCGTCCTCGCCTTCGTCCTTGACGGCCTTGCGGACTATCTTGAGCTTGAGCGCGAGCTGGGCGTCAAGACGGTCGAGGTCGACCGGGCGTTGCTGACGGCTGCGCCCGCGCCGAAGGCCGAGGCGACGCCGCCGTCGCGCGCGGCCGCCGACGCGGCGCGGGACGCGCGACCGTCGGCGCGACCGGCGGAGACGGCGCGCATTGGCGACAGGGCGGGCGACGGTCGTCCGCGCGCCGAGACGGGGGCGAAGGGCCAGCTGGACTTCGTCTTCATTGCGGATCGGCCGCTGTCGCCGAAGGCCGTCGAGATGATGGCGAAGATCGTGCCCGCGATGGGCAAGACGGCCGAGACGGCGCCCGTCGTCGTCGCCCCGCCGATTCCGCGCGCGCGCTTCTTCGTCTTTCTCGGACGCGCCGCGCTCGCGAAATACATGCCGGGGCTGCGCGGCGAGGAGAACCGGTGGCTCAAGTCGCCGAAGGGGAAGGACGTCCTGCTCGTGAAGTCGCCAGAGGAGATCGTGCGCTTCACGACGGTGACGCCCGCCCTCAAGCGGATGAAACAGGAGATGTGGCTGGCGCTGAAGACGGTGACGCAGCGTGTGCAGATCGGAAACCAGGAAGAGATGTAGGAGGGCGAAGACCATGCGAACGAACGAACAGGCGAAGGTGATACTCCATGAGGACTGCGGGCCGGGCTATCGGCTTCTTGTCCTCGATGCGCCGCAGGTCGCGGCGGATGCGCGGCCGGGGCAGTTCGTGCACGTCAAGGTGCCGGCGCTCGAGTCGAGCGCCTTGCGGCGTCCGTTCTCGATTTTCAATGCCGAGGACGGACGGCTGGAGATTCTTTACAAGGCCGTCGGACGCGGCACGTTCGCCTTGAACGGCGTGCGTCCCGGCGAATCCGTCGAAGTCCTCGGCCCGCTCGGACGGGGCTTCCCGGAGACGTGTCGCGGGACGCCGCTCCTCGTCGGCGGCGGCTATGGCGTCGCGCCGCTCTACTTCCTCGCCCGCCGCCTCCTCCAATCTCCCCAACCCCCCAACCTCCAAACGCCCAAACGCCCCAAGCTCTTCGTCGGCGGCCGCACGAAGGCCGACCTGCTCGCGCTTGACCGCTTCGCGGCGCTGGGCGTCGAGGTCTTTGCCACGACGAACGACGGCTCGTTTGGGACGAAGGGCTTTGCCGTCGTGCCGCTGGACGCGGAACTGGCGCGGCTGCGCGCGGCGGGGGCAGACTTCGAGCTTTTCACGTGCGGGCCGGACGGACTCCTGAAGGCGGTCGCGGAGCGCGCGGTGTCGCTCGGCGCGCCGGGCTGGATTTCCGTTGACCGCCACATGGTCTGCGGCGTCGGCGCGTGCTACGCCTGCATTCAGAAGACAGTGACGGGCAATGCGCGCTGCTGCGTGGACGGGCCCGTGTTCAAGGCGGAGGAACTGGTATGGTGAAGATGGACGTGAACCTGGGCGGCTTGCGGATGCCGACGCCGGTGGCGACGGCGAGCGGCACGTTTGGCTACGGAACGGAATACGTCGGGCTTGTCGACTACGCGAAGCTCGGCGCCGTGACGGCGAAGGGCATTCGCCTCGACCCCTGGCCCGGCAACCCGATGCCGCGCCATGCCGAGGTCGCCGGCGGACTTGTCAACGCGATCGGTCTGCAGGGCACGGGCGTCGCGTCGTTCCTGGCGAAGACCCTGCCCGCCTATCGTTCGCTCTCGAACGTCCCGCTGATCGCCAACATCTGGGGCGGCTCGGTCGAGGAGTACGCGGCGGTCGCCGACCGTCTCGGCGACCAAGTCGAGGCCATCGAGATGAACGTCTCGTGTCCGAACGTGAAAGCGGGCGGGCACACGTTCGGACAGGACCCGAAAGTCCTTTTCGAGGTCGTGTCGGCCGTGCGGAAGGCGACGACGCGCCCGCTGCTCGTGAAGCTTGCGCCGAACGTGCCGTCCATCGTCCCCTACGTGAAGGCCTGCGAGGACGCGGGGGCCGATGCGCTTTCGCTCATCAACACGATTCCGGCGATGGTGATCGACATCGAGCGGCGCGTGCCCGTCCTCGCGAACCGGACGGGCGGCCTGTCGGGGCGCGGCGTCCATCCCGTCGCCGTGAAGCTCGTCTACGACGCGCACCGGGCGACGACGCTGCCGATCCTCGCGATGGGCGGCGTCTACGAGGCGAAGGACGCGATCGAACTGTTGCTTGCGGGCGCGACGGCCGTCGCCGTCGGCACGGCGACCTTTTCGGATCCGGGTGTCGTCGCGGCGGTCTACGACGGAATCGTCGCCTACTGCGAACGCCACGGCTTCGCGTCCGTTTCGGAGCTGACGGGAAACCTGTTGGGTTGACTTGTCCTTTTCCAACGAGATTTGATATAATCCCTAACCATGAAAATGTCGTATAGGCCGCAGGCAGACTACTGCGGCGAGTATATGCGCTATCTGGGCGTCGCGAAGACGGCGCGCCGGAGCTATGCCGAGAGCGTCCGTCTCCTGACGGCGCGCGGCTTCCGTGAGATTTCCTCGTTCAAGACGCTCAAGGCGGGCGACAAGGTCTACCGTGGCTATGAAGACCGCACGGTCATGGCGGCCGTGATCGGCAAGAAGAAGATTGCCGAGGCGGGGCTGAAGGTCGTCGGCGGCCATACGGACGCGCCGCGCCTCGACCTCAAGCCGCGTCCGCTCTACGAGAAGGGCGGCTGCGTCTACTTCGACTGCCACATCTACGGCGGCATCAAGAAGTACCAGTGGCTGACGCTGCCGCTCGCGCTCTACGGGCGCATCGTCCGAAAGGACGGCTCGTTCGTCGACGTTGCCGTCGGCGACGAGCCCGGTGACCCGGTCTTCATGATTTCCGACATCCTGCCCCATCTCGGCAAGGATCAGGCGCAGAAGACGCGCGACGAGTTCTTCGCGGCCGAAGACCTCGACCCCGTCGCGTGGACGACGCCGGGCGCGCGGGCGAAGGGCGACGACGACGCGAAGACGGCGGGCGACCGCAAGGGCCTTGTCGCGTACCTGAAGAAGACGTACAAGGTCGAGGAGGAAGACCTGCTTTCCGCCGAACTGGAGATCGTGCCGGCTGGGATGCCGCGCGAAGTCGGCTTTGACCGCGCGCTCATCACGGGCTACGGACATGACGACCGCGTCTGCTCGTTCGCGGGGCTTCAGGCCCTGCTGGACGCGGCGGACGACGTGCCGGACGTCACGGCCTCGATCCTCATGTGCGACAAGGAGGAGATTGGCTCGATGGGCTCGACGGGCATGCAGAGCTCGTTCTTCGAGAACACGGTCGCCGAACTGATCGAGCGCCAGGAGAAGAACGCGCGCGACATCCTCGTGCGGCGTGCGCTGGAGCGTTCGACGATGCTCTCGGCCGACGTCACGGCGGCGGCCGACCCGCACTTCCCCGACGTCGATTCGACCGGCAACGAGGCGCGCCTCCATGGCGGCGTCGCGGCCTCGAAGTACACGGGCGGCACGTCGAAGGGCGGCGCGAGCGACTGCGGGCCGGAGTTCATCGCGAAGATCCGCGACATTCTGGCGAAGGGTGACGTCAAATGGCAGATGGCCGAGCTTGGCAAGATGGAGAAGGGCGGCGGCGGCACGATTTCGCAGTACATGGCGCGCTTCGGCATGAAGGTGCTGGACATGGGCACGCCCATGTGGAACATGCACGCGCCGTGGGAGATCGTCTCGAAGAGCGACTGCTACCAGACTTACCGCGCGTACAGCGCATATCTGAGAAACTAAACGAAAGAAGGGAAACCACGAACATGAAGAAGCTGATTCCGATTCTCTCGGCCGCGCTGCTGGCCGGCTGTGTGTGCGACAAGGCGGCGAAGTGTCCCGCGACAAGGTGTGACGGAAACGACCCCGTCATGGGCAACTGGAGCGCGGAACTTCCGTATGACTCGATGGCGGCGGGAAGCTTCATCTTTTCGCGCAACGCGGACGGCGCGCCGCAGGCGTTCGTCCTCTACCGCTGGGGTTCTCCGGAGTGGGTCACGGATCTCAAGGTCTGCGGCTCGCGCTTCTCGTTCACCCATCCGTACGGCTACCGCTACGAGGGGTGCGTGCTGGGCGACAGGATGATTGCGCGCCTCGCGCCGTGCGACGCGAAGACGGGTTCGCTCAAGGGGGCGTGGCTGCCGTTCACCGGCTGGCGCAACCCCGCGATTTGCGACAGGGTGCGGACGGAGGACGCGAAGCTCGGCAAGCCGGTCAACCTCCTGAAGGACGGGCTGGACGGCTGGGTCTCGATGAACCCGAAAGCGCCGTTCGGCTGGTCGTACAAGGACGGCGTCCTCTCGAACAAGCTCGCGCGCAAGCCGGACGGGTCGCCGATCCATGGCGCGAACATCGTCTCGAAGCGCGCCGACTTCTTCGACTTCAACCTCGAGTACGACGTGCGCGTGCCGGAGAAGTCGAATTCGGGCGTCTACCTGCGCGGCCGTTTCGAGTGCCAGGTCCTGGACAGCTACGGGCAGCCCGTCGACCGCCACAACATGGCCGCGTACTATGGGCGCGTCGCGCCGTCCGTCGCTGCCGAGAAGAAGCCGGGCGAATGGCAGCATGTCTCCGTCACGATCTACAAGGGCCACATCACGACGTGGCTGAACGGCGTGAAGATCATCGACAACGCGAAGCTTGACGGCGTGACGGGCGGCGCGATTGACGCGGATCTCAACAAGGCCGGTCCCATCTACCTTCAGGGCGACCATTCAGACGCGGACTACCGGAACATGATCCTGCGTCCGGCGCTTTGAGGCCGGTAACCGATTTGGGTTGGAACAAACAACACAAGAACCACAAGGCAAACAGAAACAGAGAAAGAAAGGAAAGACAATGACGATCAACACTTCGAGAAGGAATTTCCTGCGTGGCCTCGGCGGCGCGGGCCTTTTCGCGATCGGCGGCTGCAAGTGCCCGCTCGGTCGCCAGAAGATCAAGCTCGCCGCCGTCGGCGTGCTGGGCAAGGGCTACAGCGACTGGACGCCGATGCTCAAGTCGGGCTTCGTCGAGATGGTTGCGTTCTGCGACGCGGACTACCTGCAGCGCGAGAAGGCGGCGCAGCGGCTCGCGAAGGACGGCATTGACTTCGACATCTACTCCGTCCCGTTCTACACCGACTATCGCAAGCTCCTCGACGACGCGGGTGTTCTCGGCATCGAGGCGATGACGATCTCGACGCCGGACCACGTCCATGCGCCGGTCGCGATCGGCGCGATGAAGCAGGGCATCCACGTCTACGTCCAGAAGCCGCTCGTGCGCACCCTGTGGGAACTCGACTACTTCGACAAGACGGCGAAGGACAACGGCGTCATCGTCCAGATGGGCAACCAGGGCTCGTCGCTCGACTCGATGCGTCGCTGCACGGAGGTCATCCAGAGCGGCATTCTTGGCGAGGTGAAGGAAGTCCACGTCTGGACGAACCGTGCCGTGTGGCCGCAGGGCAAGGGCGTCGCGGACTACGTGACGAGCCGTGGCGCGAAGGGCGACGACGTGCGCAACGGGCTTAACTGGGATGCCTGGCTCGCGACGGCGAAGATGCGTCCGTTCCTTGACAAGTATCCGGCCGGCACGAAGGTCTACGATCCGTGGAACCTCGGCTCGAACGTCTACCACAACTTCACGTGGCGCGGCTTCCACGACTTCGGCGCGGGCGCGTTCGGCGACATGGCGTGCCACACGATGAACCTGCCGTTCCGTGGCCTCGAGCTCGAGGGCGTTGCGGATGCGGAGTGCATCAAGATCGAGGAGAAGAACGACATCGCCTATCCGTCGAAGTCGGTCGTGAAGCTCACGTACAAGGCGCGCCAGTCGAAGGTTCGTCCCAACGTCACGCTGCCGGCGGTCACGCTCTTCTGGTACGACGGCTACGACATGGACAAGCCGGGCAAGAGCGCGATGAAGCCGAGCGCGGAGATCATGCCCAAGGTCATCAAGACCTTCGGCGCGGTTCCGAACACGGGCTGCTACATCATCGGCGACAAGGGCGCCGTCCTCATGCAGGACGACTACGGCGCGAAGTGCGCGCTCGCGTTGACGGACGAGGAGAAGTTCGTCGACATCTTCCAGCACGAGAAGGCGAAGTGCGTCGCGCGCTCGATTCCGTTCTGCGCGGGCTCGGAGGCCGTGGCGGGCGGTTCGACCGTCGAGATGAAGGGCTTTGCGGAAGGCCACTACGGCGAGTTCGTCAACGCCATTCGCGGTGTCGGCCCCTGGTACGAGCAGACGCATTCGCGTTGCTTCTCCGACGTCGAGTACTGCATCCCGCAGATGGAGGGCATCCTCGTCGGCTGCGTCGCGCAGCAGGTCGCGGGCAAGCTCACCTGGGATTCGGCGACGCAGAGCTTCGACAACGCGCAGGCCAACGCCCTCGTCAAGCCCTTCATCCGCAAGGGCTGGGAGTTCTAAAAAATAATCGAACAATCAAAAGGAAAACAGATAATGAACGTTTCCAGAAGACAGTTCTTCGGATTCCTCGGGACGGGTGCCGCGGCGGCGGCGCTTCCCGGTTGCATTTGCCCGCCGCCGAAGTGCGGGCCGAAGCCGCAGAAGATCGCGCTCCAGCTCTATTCCCTGCACCGCTACATCGGCGGCGTCAAGGACAAGGACGGCAAGGTCACGCTCGCGGGCGTCGGCCTCGACAAGGCCCTTGAGAACGTCGCGGCCATTGGCTTCACCGGCGTCGAGTTCGCGGGCTACTACCAGTACGGGAGCGATCCGCGCGGGCTGCGCAAGGCCCTCGCGAACGCGGGTCTCAAGGCGTGCGGCACGCACGTGGACACGCGGGCCTACGGTCTCGACACGAAAAAGTGGACGTACGACCCCGAGGTGCTGAAGCGCACGTGCGACTTCAACATGTCCTACGGCAACAACCTCATCATCTGCCCCGGCGGCGGCAACTTCCCGCCCGGATGCAAGTGGTCGGTTGGCCAGGGCGGCGAGACCTGCACGCCCTCGCAGGCGATCGACGACTTCACGAAGAAGCTCGCGGAGTACTACAACAAGGTCGCGGCGGATGCGGCGAAGCTCGGTTGCCGCGTCGGTCTCCACAACCACACGTGGGAGCACGCGATCTTCATGCAGGACGGCACGTCCTACTGGGACTACTTCTTCTCGAACACCTGCGCGAACGTCTGCATTGAGCAGGACGTCGGCTGGTCGACCTGCGCGGGCGTCGATCCGTGCGAGACGTACAAGAAGTATCCGCACCGTTCGCCGACGCTCCACGCCAAGGAGAACGGCATGGGCAAGGGCGTGAAGAAGTTCGACGCGATCCTCGGCAAGCCGGGCGAGCCGGGCGCGAAGCCGGTCGAGTGGGACCGCATCATCGACGCGACGGCGAAGGACGGCGTCGAGTGGTTCGTCGTCGAGTGCGAGCGCCACTTCGAGGATCTGTCGGCGGTTCTGCCGTCCTACAACTTCCTCAAGGCGAAGGGCCTTCGCTAAATGATCGAGACGCTCGCGGCTCATCTGGACGCCTGTGCGGCGTTGGCGCCGACGTGGGGGCTTCTGCTCGTCTTCGTCTTCATGGCGATCGAGTCGTCGTTCATCCCGTTTCCGTCGGAGGTCGTGATGATTCCCGCGGGCTTTCTCGCCGCGCGCGGCGAGCTGGGGTGCGGAACCCCGCTCGCCGCCGTCACGCTGGCGTTCCTCGCCGGCGTCCTCGGCTCCCTTGCAGGGGCCTATGTGAACTATTTTCTTGCGCTGTGGGTCGGCAAGCCTTTTCTCGAAAAGTACGGGAAGTGGTTCTTCCTCAAGCCGGCCGCGCTGGATCGGGCCTGTGCGGTCTTTAACCGCTATGGCGCGGCGACGATGTTCGTCTGTCGCATGATTCCGGCCATTCGCCAGCTGATTTCCATTCCGGCGGGCATTGCGCGAATGCCCTTGGGGCCCTTTACGCTCTTTACCGCGCTGGGCGCGGGCGTCTGGACGGCCGTCCTGACGTTTGTCGGCTGGGTCATCGGCCGCTCGACGGCCAATATCTCCTATCTGGATCTCTGTCTCAAAGGCCAGACCATGGCGGCGGACAACCTGCCGCTCGTCCTTGGCGTCGCCGTTGCGCTCGTCGGACTCTATTTCATTACCACGAAATTCGTCATGAAAGGAAACACGAAATGACTCTCTCATTGCTACTCCTCTCGGCCGTCGGCGTTCTCACGCAGGGCGAATTCACCGTGCGCCCGAACGACTGCCCCAAGTGTCCGTACCGTATGCGCATCGCGCCGGACGCCAAGACGGCGTTCGTGAACACGGCGAAGGTCTCCGAAAAGGACTTCCCGGCGATGGCGAAGCGCGCGTTCTCCCTCATGGCCAAGGCGGCGGACACGAAGAAGGGCGGCGACCAGCGTCCGCTCATGGGCTGGTCGAGCTGGAACACCTTTTCCGTCGACATCTCCGAGTCGATCATCTGCTCGGTCGCGGAGGCGATGGCGACGAACGGACTCAAGGCCGCCGGCTACACCTACGTCAACATTGACGACGGCTTCTTTGGCGGGCGCGACAAGAACGGCAAGCTTCTCATCCATCCGACGCGCTTCCCGAATGGGCTCAAGCCCGTCGTCGATCGCATCCACGCGCTCGGCATGAAGGCCGGCATCTACTCCGACGCGGGCTCTGACACATGCGGCAGCATGTGGAACAACGATCCGCTCGGCGCCGGCTCGGGCCTGTACGGCCACGACGTCGAGGACTGCCGCTTCTTCTTCGGCGAAATGGACTTCGACTTCATCAAGGTCGACTACTGCGGCGGAGGCAAGCTCAGGCTCGACGAGCAGGAGCGCTACACGGCGATTCGTCGCGCGATTGACGTCTCGGGCAAGAAGGGCGTGCGGATGAACATCTGCCGCTGGACGTTCCCCGGCGAGTGGGCGGCGGGCGTCGCCGAGTCCTGGCGCACGACGCGCGACATCCGCGCGAACTGGAAGAGCGTGAAGGACATCATCGACGAGAACATTCCGCTTTCGGACTTCATGAGCCTCGGGCACTACAATGACATGGACATGCTGGAGGTCGGCCAGATCGTCGGGAAGTTGAAGACGGCCTTCGGCGCGGAGGGCGACACGGGCCTTACCCGCCTGGAGGAACAGACGCACTTCGGCATGTGGTGCATGCTGTCCTCGCCGCTTCTCATCGGCTGCGACGTCCGCACGATGGACGATCAGACCCGTGCGCTCGTGACGAATCCGTTCCTCCTCGGCATGAACCAGAACGACCTTGCCGCGCCCGTGCGGACGGTTCTTCGCATCGGGGACACCTACGTGCTCATCAAGGACTGCGATTCGATCGGCGGCACGGCGCGCTACCTGACGCTCTACAACGGCGGCGAGAAGGGGCACGACTTCTATATTGACTCCTGCAAGCTGGATCTTGCCGGCAAGATTGCGATCTTCGATCTCGTGGAGCGCGCGGACCTCGGCCTGTTCGACCGCATCCCCTTCCATGTGCCCGCTCACGGCGCGCGTTTCTTCCGGCTGGACGCCGAGCGTCGCCGCTGAAGATGCTTCTGGAGGTCGAGAGCCTGCGCATCGCCTTTCGACGGGGAGGGCGGCTCTCAGTTCCCGTGCGCGGCGTCTCGTTCGCGATTCCCGCGAACGCGCGCGTCGCGCTCGTCGGCGAGTCGGGCTGCGGCAAGTCGCTGACGGCGCAAGCCCTTGGCGGACTCGTCGATCGGGCGGAGATTTCGGGGCGGATCGTCGGCTCGCCCCGTCTCGCCTACGTCTTCCAGAATCCGATGCAGTCGCTCAATCCCGTCCTGCGCGTTGGACGGCAGATAGCGGAGGGAATTCGACCTCGGCCACGCGGCGCGGCCCTCGATGCGCGGCTGGACGACCTGCTTGCGTCCGTTGACCTGCCGGCGGGAACGGCGCGCAAGTATCCGTGCGAACTGTCGGGCGGACAGCAGCAACGCGTGATGATCGCGATGGCGTTGGCGCAGGAGCCCGACCTCCTCATTGCCGACGAGCCGACGACTGCGCTGGACGTGACGACCCAGCGCGACGTTCTTGATTTGATCGCGCGTGTCGCGGACGCACGAAAGATGTCCGTTCTCCTCATTACGCATAACTTGGGGCTTGTCGCGCGCTACGCCACGTTCGTGCACGTGATGTACGCGGGCGAGATCGTCGAGCGGGGGCCTGTCCCCGAAGTCCTTTCACACCCGCGCCATCCCTACACGCAGGGCTTGCTTGCGGCGGTTCCGCGCCTTGACGCGCCGAAGGACGCGCCGCTTGCGGACATTCCGGGGACAGTCCCCCCGCCCTGGGCCTGGCCGAGCGGCTGCGCGTTCCACCCGCGCTGTCCGAAGGCGCGCCCCGTCTGCGCGCAGTCGAATGAACCCTGCGCTGCCGCGTGGCGTTCAAATGGGAAAAAGGCCGTCGGCTAGGGAAGGGCGAAAAACATGATCTTCAAGTTGATGCTGAAAGGTTTGCGGCGCGGGAAGGCTCGATTTGCGTGCGCGGTCGCCGGAATCTCCGTCGCCGTGGGTGCATTGGTCTTCATGACGTCGCTCGTCGCGACGAACAACGCGCAGGCCCCGCGCCTGGCCGAGACCGCCTGCGCCCCGTGGGCCGCCTGGCGGACAGAGGGATTGAACCTGGATCGTCGGCGCGGAAAGGGGATGCCGCCGGCCGCCGCAAAGGCCGTCGCGCCGTTGCCGTCGGGGGTGCGTCCCGATGTCCGGCTTCGGGCGGCCAGCTTCACGCTGGACTACCGTCCGGGCGGGCGCGTCCTGCAAGGCCCGCCGATGCGCGTTCTCCTGTCCGACGCCCCCGCGTCGAACGTCTACGCGAACGTGTCGTTGGCCGAGGGACGCTGGGCGGACGCGCGCGCCGCCGCGCCGGAGGTCGTCTGCGTTCGGTCGGCCCTGCGGCGGTTCGGTCGCCTGCCGGAGCCGCCGCTCGGCTCGTCGCTCAAGTTCGTCGGGCAGAACGGCACGATGACGGCGACGGTCGTGGGCTATCTCGACGGCGGTCGCCTGCCGCGCGAGTTTCCGACCGTCTTCGCGAATCCGGCGGCGTTCGCCGCGCTGGCTACCGAACGCTGGGGCGCGGTCGCGTTCTTCCGGACGCGGCCCACGATGTCGGTGGACGGTCTTCTCACGCCCGCGTCCGACCGCGTCGTCGCGTCGTTCAAGGCGGACGAGCAGAAGCACATGGACTACGTCACGCCGCTCCTGCTGGCCGCCGCGTTCCTGACGGCGCTGTCGCTTCTCGTCAATTCGCTTGTCCTGTCCGTCGAAGCCAATCGCACGACGCTTGCGACGCTCCGCATGGTCGGCCTCACGCGAACGGGTGTCGTCGCGTTTGTCGCCTGCGAATCCCTGTTCGCCGGGCTGGTCGGCTGGCTTGTCGGCGTGGTTGGCGCGCTTGCGGCCCTTGTCGTCTACGTCACGTGCGACGCGACGGCGTTTCCCGTCGGGCCGGCAATCGATCTCGGGCGCATCCGCCTCACGCTTGCCGTCCTGCCGCTCGTCATTGTCTTGGCCGTCCTGTTCGCCTTGGCCCCGGCCCTTCGGGTGCGCGCGCTCGACTCCGCCTCGCGCCGTCCACGCGGTCGCCGCGTCGGCATGGCCATTACCTTCGCGTGCGGGTTCGCCGCATTCGTCGCCGTCGAGGTCTGGGGTGCGTCGCTCATGCGCGCGTTCATTCCCTCTCCCGAATGGCCGGACGCGATCGTCTCGCTTCTGCCGGGCGGCGTGTCGAGCTGGGACGTCGAGAGGCTGCGCGACGTCGAGGGGGTGGCGCGCGTCTCCGAACTCGTGCCGCGCCAGTTGCCGTTCGCGGCCGAGGGTGGTCCGAACGCGCTCTTCCTCGCGGCGGAGTTCCTGCCGCGCTTCCGCTTCGTCGAGGGTTCGTGGGACGAGGCGGACGCCGCATTGCGCGCGAGCGATGCCGTCGTCATCACGCGGATGATGTCCGATGCGCGAAACCTGCATCGCGGCGACGCGCTGACGGTCTGGCAGCCGGGACGGCGCGGCGCGCCGCCGACCAAGCTGACGTTCCCGATTGCGGGCGTCGTCGACCTCAACTGGCATATGGTGACGAGCCGTGGCCTCGTGCGAGGCCTGAACGGTGCCTCCGGATGGACGGACGGGCCGGTCTTCTGCTCGCTCGACACGATGGGCGTCGTCGATCCCCGGACGTATCTGGTCGAGCCAGCGTTCTCCGCGCCGATGACGCATCTTTGGGTCGATTACGATCCGGCGTTCCTGGCGCGGCACGGCGTCTTCGCGGCGGGGCGGTTCGTCGAGGCCGCGATCGCGAAGCGGCTGGGCAATCCCGTCACGGCGACCGTGCGTCTCCATGCACGTGACGAGATTGCGGACGGCACGTTGGCGCATGGCGACGACGTCATCGGGCAGGTCGCGCGCGTACCGTTCGTCTTCCTGTCGATTCTCGCGATTGGCTTCGTCGCGATGCTGGTCGCCGAGGCGGACGCGCGGCGGCGTGAGCTAGCCGTTTTGCGCGCGGTCGGCGCGACGCGGGGGCAGCTCGCGGCGCGGCTCGCGCGCGCCGCCCTCAAGACGGCGGCCTTCGGCATTGTGACGGGGTTGCCGATCGGTGCGCTTGTCGGCTGGCTCTTCACGTTCAAGACGGGGTCCGTCTGGCCGGGGCTGCCGCACTATTTCGTCCTTCCGTGGCGGCTCGTCGTCGAAGGGGCCGTGGGCGCGCTCGCCTTTGCGCTCGTCTTCGCGGTGCCGACGGCGTTGGTTCTCGTCGGACGCACGACACGGCGGCGGTAGGACACGGAGAACGGGCGGCTTTTGATGATGAAACGCAAATACAAGGTCATTCTCGCCTACGACGGCACGGGATTCGCCGGCTGGCAGTATCAGGAGAACGCGCGCGGCATCCAGCAGGTCGTCGAAGAGGCCCTGGCCTATCTGGAGGGCGCGCCCGTGCGCATCTTCGGCTCCTCACGGACGGATGCGGGCGTTCACGCCCGTGGGTTCGTCGGGCATTTCCATCTCACGAAGCCGATTCCGCCGGCGAATCTCGTGCGGGCGATGAACGCGCGTCTGCCGGAGGCGGTGCGCGTCCTCAAGGCGGCCTACGCGCGGGAGGACTTCGATGCGCGACTTTCGGCGAAGGGCAAGGAATATCGCTACCAGCTTTACCAGGCGGACATCCTGCCGCCGCATCTTGCGCCCTACTGGACGTTCTGCCACCGTCCGCTCGACGTGGAGGCGATGCGGACGGCGGCGCGGCACTTCGTCGGCAAGCATGATTTTCTTTCCTTTGCCGCCAATCCGAATCGCGTCCTTGAGACGACGGTTCGCCGCATCTTTTCCTTTGAGGTGAAACGGGTCGGGCCACGCTACACGTTCATTGTGCGTGGCGACGGGTTCCTCTACAAGCAGGTGCGCTCGATGGTCGGCTTCCTCATTTCCGTCGGAAAGGGGAACGAGCGGCCCGAAGCCGTGCGCGAACTGCTCGCGACGCATCCGCCGCGCACGGCCCGCGTCGAGACGGCCCCGGCGCGTGGCCTTTCCCTCTGGAAGGTCTTCTATGCCCCGTGCGCCAAGATGGTTTAGACGGCCTCTAGGCGGCTTCGTCTGACAGATGGCTTCGTCCAGACGGATCGTCCTGCCGAATGCGCGCGGATTTTTGATATACTACACAGCTATGACAAAGATTTTCCTGAAGCGCGGACGCATGCGTTCCGTCGCGCAGCGGCATCCGTGGATCTTTTCGGGGG
Organism: uncultured Lentisphaeraceae bacterium; assembly: GCA_964420685.1. Taxonomy (GTDB): domain Bacteria; phylum Verrucomicrobiota; class Kiritimatiellia; order RFP12; family UBA1067; genus UBA1067. The sequence continues at coordinate 38,300 of CAYQUI010000004.1, forward strand.
CGATTGACGAGGCGAAGACAGGTTCCTCGGCCCTCGCGGGGCTGGATGCGGGTGCGGCGGTCGAGGTCGTCTCCGACGCGGGCGAGCCGCTGGGGTACGGCTGGTACTCGCCGCAGTCGCAGATTCGCGTGCGTCTCCTGTCGTTCGATCCGGCCGTTTTGCCGGGCGACGACGAGGCGGCGTTCGTCCGCGCGCGCGTGGGCGCGTCCGTCGGCCGTCGCGCCGCGTTCTTTGCTGACGCGGCCACGAACGCCGTCCGTCTCGTGAACGCCGAGTCGGACGGTTTGCCGGGCGTCGTCGCCGACTTCTACGCGGGCTTTGTCGTCTGCCAGTTTACGTCGGCGGGCGCCGACCGGCGCAAGGATCTGATCGCGTCCGCGCTGATGGCCTACGCCCCGTTCTGCCGAGGGGTCGCCGAGCGGCTGGACGTCGAGGCGCGCGCGAAGGAGGGACTGCCGACGGAGCCGGCGTTCCGCGTGTTGGCGGGCGAGGAGCCGCCGGCGCGGATCGAGATCGCGGAAGGGCCGTGCAAGTTCCTCGTGGACGTCCGCAAGGGCCACAAGACCGGCTTCTACCTCGACCAGCGCGACGCGCGCGCGGCGGTCGGGCCGCTCGCGAATGGCGGCGAAGTGCTGAACTGCTTTTCCTATACGGGCGGCTTCGGCCTTTTTGCGCGGGCCTGCGGCGCGGCGAAGGTGACGCAAGTCGACATTTCGGAGGATGCGCTCGCGCTCGCGAAGGAGAACGAATCGCTTGTCCACGCCTGCGGCACGGAAATGGAGTATGTCGCGGCCGACGTCTTCAAGTATCTGCGCGCGTGCCGCGATGCGGGGCGTTCGTTCGACCTCATCGTCCTCGATCCGCCGAAGTTCGCCGCGTCGAAAGGGCAGGTCATGAAGGCCGCGCGCGGCTACAAGGACATCAATCTTCTGGCGATGAAGCTCCTGAAGCCGGGCGGGACGCTTGCGACGTTCTCGTGTTCGGGCGCGATGACGACCGACCTCTTCGACCGCGTGCTCGCCGAGGCGGCGATGGACGCGAAGCGCGACTTCCAGGTCATCGCGCGGACGCGGCAGGGCGCGGATCATCCCGTTGCGCTGGGCTTTCCGGAGGGTCTTTACCTGAAGGGCGCGATCCTGAGGTGTCTGTCGTGACGCGGGCTGCTGCGATTCTTCTGGCGGTTGCCGGTCTCCTTCTTTCGGGTTGCCAAACGGCCGAGCCGGAGGGCGATCCGTCGCATCTGAAGGTGCTGATGATCGGCAACAACTTTTCGATTTCCTGTCTCACGCATCTGCCGAAGGTTGCGGCGGACGGCGGGCAGAAGCTTGACCTCGGCTCGCTTTACATCGGCGGCTGTTCGCTGGAGCAGCACGCGACGAATGTCGTCGCGGAACTGCGCGACGAGAAGGCGGTGGGCGTCTACCGCTACGACCGCATCATCGACAACGGGCCTCGGCGCACCGTGCGCGACGCGCGGCTGACGGATGTCCTGAAGGGCGTCAAGTGGGACGTCATCACGATTCAGCAGGCGAGCCACCTGAGTTGGCAGCCGGCGTCGTACCGTCCGTGGGGCGACGAACTCGTGAAGGTCATCCGCGCGCGCGCGCCGCAGGCGACGATCGTCGTGCAGGAGACGTGGGGCTACACGCCGTTCGACACGCGCCTCGCGCAGTGGAAACTGACGGCGGACGAGATGTCCGCGCGCGTGGAGGCGGCTGTCGCCGGCTTTGCGAAGGCCAATGGACTCACGACGATTCACATGGGCCGCGCCGTGCGGGACTGGCGAAAGCGTCTGCCGGTCGTCTACGGGGCGCATTCCTTCGGCGGCGACGTCGTCGGCGGGCGCAGCCAGAAGCCCGAAGACCAGTTCAAACGGAATCCGGACTTGACCTGGACGGTCAATTCGGACACGTTTCACCTGAACGAGAAGGGCGAGTACCTGCAGGCGCTCGTCTGGGCGGCGACCCTTTGGGACGCCGGCCTTGAGGGGCTTTCGCCCCATCCGGCCTGCGTCACGGACGACGAGGCGCGGCTCATGCGCCAAATTGCGAAGGAGGTTGCGAAATGACGATGTCCCTGTGTTCTTCCCTGCTCGTGGCGGCTCTGGAGATTGCCCTGCCCGTCTGTGAGGTCGTCGAGAAGACCGACCCCAAGGCGAGCGTCTACCCCGGGCGCGTCGTGCCGATTGCTCAGGTCGACGTCATCCCGCAGGTCTCGGGCGAGATTCGCGAGGTCTGCTTCGCGAACGGCCAGGTCGTGAAGGAGGGCGACGTCCTCTACCGAATCGACCCGATCAAGTACGAGGCGGCCGTCAAGAACGCGGAGTCGAAGCTTCAGGAGTGCAAGGCGAACGTCCAATACGCCGAGTTGAGCTACGAGCGGCACAAGAAACTTCTGGAGACACGCGCCGTCTCGCTGGATGCGGTCGACAACGCGCTTTCCCAGCGCGACAGCACGCGCGCGGCGCTGGAGGCGGCGCAGGCCGAGCTGATTGCGGCGCGCGACGACCTCTGCCATTGCACGATCGTCGCGCCCATCGCGGGCAAGATCGGCTCGACAGCCAAGACGAAGGGCAACTATGTGGCGGCCGGCTCGCTGACGCTCGTCACGATCGTCCAGATGGACCCGATCCGCGTGCGTTTCGCCGTCGCCAACCGCGAGCTGCTGGACATCGCCGCGTCGAACGGGCGGCGGCATCGCGAGGACGTCGAGATCGCCGTCACGCTTGCGAACGGTACGCCGTTCGCAAGCGAGGGCGCCATCGAGTACGCCGACAACCTGGCGGACGAGGCGACGGACTCGCTTGCGATCTATGCGAAGTTCGCGAACGCCGACACGCGGCTTGTGCCGGGTGGCGTCGTGGCCGTCACCCTGCGCTCGAAGGCCGGCGTGAAGCGTCCGGCGATTCCGCCGACGGCAATCCTGCAGGACACCCAAGGCCCGTATGTCTGGGTGCTGGACGCGGCCGGCGTCGCCGAACGCCGCGCCATCGCGCGCGGCGAGCTGGTCGGCGACTGGCTGTTCGTCGAGAAGGGTCTCAAGCTCGGCGAGCGCATCGTCGCGGACGGCGGACACCGCGTCAAGCGCGGCATGACGGTCAAGCCGTTTGCGGCCGGCCGCACGGACAAGTGACTGAACGAGAAGGAAAGAGGATGAACATGGACAACGAACCCTACAAGACCTATCTGACCGAAGCGGAACTGCCGACGGCGTGGTACAACGTGCGTGCGGACATGACGAAGAAGCCCGCGCCGCTTCTCAATCCCGCGACCCTGAAGCCCGTGACGGAGGACGAACTCGCGCCCGTCTTCTGCCGGGAATGCGTCCGCCAGGAACTGGACGACACGACGGCCTACATCCCGATTCCGGAGCCGGTCCGCGCCTTCTACAAGATGTACCGGCCCTCGCCGCTCGTCCGCGCGACCTTCCTTGAAAAGGCCCTCGGCACGCCCGCGAAGATCTACTACAAGTTCGAGGGCAACAACACGTCCGGCTCGCACAAGCTCAACAGCGCGATCGCCCAGGCCTATTACGCGAAGGAGCAGGGCCTCACCGACGTCACGACGGAGACGGGCGCCGGGCAGTGGGGCACGGCCCTCTCGATGGCGAGCGCGTTCTTCGGCCTCAAGTGCCACGTCTACATGGTCAAGTGCTCCTACGAGCAGAAGCCGTTCCGCCGCGAAGTGATGCGCACGTACGGGGCGGACGTCACGCCGTCGCCGTCGCTGACGACGGACGTCGGGCGCAAGATCAACGCCGAGTTCCCCGGCACGACCGGCTCGCTCGGCTGCGCGATTTCGGAGGCGGTCGAGGCGGCGCAGAAACTGCCGAACGCGCGCTATCTCCTGGGGAGCGTCCTCAACCTGGTCTGCCTTCACCAGTCAATCATCGGACTCGAGACGCAGGCCGCGCTGAAGAAGCTCGGCGTGAAGCCTGACGTCATCATCGGCTGCGCGGGCGGCGGCTCGAACCTGGCGGGACTGATTGCGCCGTTCGTGGGCGAGAAGCTGCGCGGCGAGGCGGACTACCGGATCGTCGCCGTCGAGCCGTCGAGCTGTCCGTCGCTGACGCGCGGCAGGTACGCCTATGACTTCTGCGACACGGGACGCGTCTGTCCGCTCGCGAAGATGTACACGCTGGGCAGTGGCTTCATTCCGTCCGCAAGCCACGCGGGCGGTCTCCGCTACCACGGCATGAGTTCGCTTCTCTCCGAACTCTACGACCAGGGGCAGATGGAGGCGACGAGCGTCGAGCAGACGAAGGTCTTCGAGGCGGCGACGTTCTTTGCGCGCACGGAGGGGACGCTGCCCGCGCCCGAATCCGCGCACGCGATTCGCGCGGCTATCGACGAGGCCCTTCGCTGCAAGGAGACGGGGCGCGCGGAGACGATCGTCTTCGGGCTCACCGGCACGGGCTACTTCGACATGGTCGCCTACGGCAAGTACAATGACGGCGCGATGGGCGACTACATCCCGACGGACGACGAGCTCGCGCGCGGCTTCGCGGGCCTTCCGAAGGTCGGCAATATGGTATAATAGGCCTTCAATTTTCGAAGGAGGACACGCATGAAGATTTCAGAAGACATTCGCTACGTCGGCGTCAACGACCACAAGGTCGACCTGTTCGAAGGGCAGTATCCCGTGCCGAACGGGATGGCCTACAATTCCTATGTCGTCCTGGACGACAAGGTCACCGTCTTCGACACGGTCGACCAGAACTTCGGGCAGGAGTGGCTTGCCAACCTCGCGGCCGTCCTCGGCGCGCGGAAGCCCGACTACCTCGTCGTCCAGCACATGGAGCCTGACCACGCGGCGAACGTCGCGACGTTCATGTCCGCCTATCCCGACGCGAAGGTTGTCGCGTCCGCGCAGGCGTTCGGCATGATGCGGAACTTCTTCGGCACGGACTGGAAGGAACGCCAGCTCGTCGTCAAGGAGGGCGACACGCTCGTGACGGGCCGCCACACGTTCGCGTTCGTCGCCGCGCCGATGGTTCATTGGCCCGAGGTCATCGTCACGTACGATGCGACGGACAAGGTTCTCTTCTCGGCGGATGGCTTCGGCAAGTTTGGCGCGAACGACGTCGTCGATCCCGAAGGGTGGGATTGCGAGGCGCGTCGCTACTACATCGGCATCGTCGGCAAGTACGGGCCGCAGGTGCTCGCGCTTCTCAAGAAGGCGGCGAACCTCGACATCCGCACGGTCTGCCCCCTGCACGGGCCGGTTCTCGACACGCCCGAAGCGATTGCGCACGCGATTGACCAGTACGCGACGTGGGCAGGCTACGCCGTCGAGTCGGAGGGCGTGCTGATCGCCTACACGTCGGTCTATGGGCACACCAAGGCGGCGGTTGAGCGCCTGGCCGAGATGCTTCGGGCGCGCGGCTGCCCGAAGGTCGTCGTCGCCGACCTCGCGCGCGACGAGATGTTCGAGACGATCGAGGACGCCTTCCGCTACGGCACGCTCGTCCTCGCGACGACGACGTACAACGGAGAGATCTTCCCGTTCATGCGCACGTTCATCAACCACCTCACCGAGCGCAACTACCAGAACCGCAAGGTCGCCTTCATCGAGAACGGCTCGTGGGCGCCGACGGCGGCGCGCGTCATGAAGGGGCTGTTCGAGAAGTCGAAGAACCTCTCGTTCTGCGAAAACACGGTGAAGATCCTGTCGGCGCTGAACGCGCAGTCGGAGGCTGCGCTCGCGGCATTGGCGGACGAGCTTTGCGGCGTGAACGTGAAGTGACGCGGAAACCGAATGGAGAAGAAAGGGGATTTGTCATGAAGAAACTCTTTGGCCTGGCATTGGCGCTGGTGGCGGCGACCGTTGGCGCGCGGACGTTCGAAGTGACGGCGTGGCGCGGCGAGACAGTCGCTGCGCGCGTGCCGGACTTTTGCGAACTGGGCGACGATCCGGACGGGATCGTCCTTCGTCGCGGCGTCTTGAAGGACGTCAAGTACGCGCCGGAGCCTGACAGCCTCCAGCGGCGCGAGATCTATGACCGCGTCAAATGGGACTGCGACAAGGGCGACGGCCCGCGCGTCGTGGAGATTGCCGTCCCGGCGGACGCGAAGCCGGGCGTCTACGCCTGTGGCATGATGCGCGTGACCGTCCTCGACCGTGTGCTGCCGCCGCCGGCGGAATGGAAATATTACCTCGACCTCTGGCAGCATCCGTGGGCCGTTGCGCGTCTCGCGAAGGCCAAGCCGTTCTCGAAGGCGCACTACGCGGCCATGAAGCCCGTCTGGGAACTTCTCGCGACGGCTGGGCAGAAGACCATTACCGTGCCGATTCTCGACCTGCCGTGGGATCACCAGTGCCGCGACGCCTACCACTCGCTGGTGGCGGACGGCGATTTCCGCCTCTTCGACGAGTATGTCCAGTTCTGCCTCGACTGTGGCCTTGGGCCGGACATTTCGTGCTATTCGCTCTGTCCGTGGACGCTCGGCAAGACGATTGACGAGAACGAGCTGGAGGCGCGCTGGGGCGCGTTTCTGGATGCGTTCGCCGCGCACGTGAAGGCGAAGGGCTGGTTCGAGCACACGATCATGGCGATGGACGAGCGCGCGCCGGAGGATGTCGCCAAGGTCGCGCGCTTCGTGCGCAGGCATGCGCCGGGCATGCGGATTTCGATGGCCGGCAACCGCAAGCCGAGCGACTTCAAGGGCATCACGATCGACATCTATTCGCAAGTCCTCACCGCCGAGTGCGTGACGACGAACTTCCTTGCCGAGGCGGCCGAACGGCGCGCGAAGGGGCATGTCACGACGCATTACGTCTGCTGCTGGCCGATGGCGCCGAACACGTTCATGGATTCGGGCGTGGGCGAGGCGTTCTGGCTGGGCGCGTCGCCGACGTTTCTCGGACTTGACGGTTTCCTGCGCTGGGCGTGGAACAGCTGGCCGCAGGATCCGATGGACGACGCAAGCTACGGCGAATGGCGTGCGGGCGACACGTTCCTCTGCTATCCGGACGGTTCGCCGTCGTGGCGGTTCCTCGAGCTCCGCAACGGCATCGTTGCGGCGGAGAAGGCGCGCATCTTGAAGGAAAAGGGCCTTTTCGCGGACGAGTTCGCACAGGTCGCCGCGCTCTATGACGTCAAGAAGGCGAATGCGAGCGCCTGCAATTTCCGCGCGATCCGCCAGAAGACGCTGAATCTCGTGAACCGCAAGTGAACGCCCGTCCGAGAGTTGCGCCGCATGTCGCGGCGTTGCCGAAGAGCGGCATCCGCAAGTTCTTTGACATCGTCGCCCAGTCGAAGGACGTCGTTTCCCTCGGCGTCGGGGAGCCGGACTTCGACACGCCTTGGCACATCGCCCGCGCGGCCGTGACCTGCCTGGAGGACGGCGGGACGCACTACACCTCGAACCTCGGCACACCTGAACTCCGTCAGGCAATCGCGCGCTACCTCGCGCGCCGCTTCGGGGCGACGTTCGACTGGTCGAAGGAAATCCTCGTCACGGTGGGCGTCTCGGAGGCCATTGACCTTGCCATCCGCGCCATCTGCTCGCCGGGCGACGAAGTGCTCTACCATGAGCCCTGCTTCGTCTCCTACGCGCCGACGATTCGCCTTGCGCATGCCGTGCCCGTCTGCGTCGAGACGCGCGTCGAAGACGAGTTCCGCCTCACGGTCGAGGCCCTGGAACGGAAGGTGACGCCGAAGACAAAGGCGATTCTCCTCAACTTTCCGTGCAATCCGACGGGCGCCGTCCTGTCGCGGGACGATATGCGGGCGATTCTCGCGTTCGCCGAACGACATGACCTTCTGATTTTGGCTGACGAGGTCTATTCGGAACTCAACTACGTCGAGACGGACGGAGAGCGCGGGGACGGACGACAGCTTCCGTCGTTCTCGGCCTTCCCCGAATACCGTGACCGTGTCATTCTGCTCAATGGCTTCTCGAAGTCCTGGGCGATGACGGGCTTTCGTCTCGGCTATGCCTGCGGCCCGACGGACGTCATCGACGCGATGATGAAGATTCACCAGTATGGCATCATGTCCGCGCCGACGCTCTCGCAGGCGGCGGGCGTCGAGGCCATGGATCGGGGTGACGCGGAGGTTGCGCGCATGCGCCACGAGTATCGCCGTCGCCGCGACTACCTTGTGCCGGCGCTCAATGCGATGGGGCTGACGACGGTGTTGCCGAAGGGGGCTTTCTACATTTTCGCCGACATTCGCGCAACGGGGCTTTCGGACGAGGACTTCGCCTTTCGGCTCTTGAAGGAGTTCGGCGTCGCCGTTGTGCCGGGCAGCGCGTTCGGGCCGTGCGGCGCGGGGTTTGTGCGCATGTCGTACGCGACGTCGCTCGAGAAGATTTATCTGGCCGTCGCGCGTATGCAGAAGATGCTGGGCAAGGCGCGATGAAGTCGAAGTTCCTGCCGTTCGAGATCCTGTACGAAGATCGCGACCTGATCGTGATCGACAAGCCGGCGGGTCTCCTGACAACGCACACGAAACTTGTCGGGCGCGTCGCGCGCGAGACGCAGTCGACGGCGGAGAACTATCTCAATGCCTATGTTCGGAAAGGGCAGGCGCGCAGTTCCAAGCGGGTTTTCCTCGTCCATCGATTGGATCGCGAGACACGCGGCGTCCTCCTGTTCGTGAAGGACGCGAGGTTGGCGGACGCGATTCGCGACCGCTGGAACGAACTGACCGAGAAGACGTACCTCGCGCGCGTCGAGGGCGTTTTGCCCGAGGCGTCCGGCGTCTTCGAATCGTATCTGCGCGATGACCCGAAGACGATGAAGGTCTCAAGCGTCTCTGATCCGAAGCTTGGCAAGTTGGCGCGGACGGAATGGAAACGGCTTTCGGTCGAGAAGGGGACGACGCGCGTTGAAGTGGCCCTCAAGTCTGGCCGCAAGAACCAGATTCGCGTCCATTTCAGCGAGGCGGGGCATCCGATCGTCGGCGATGTCAAATACGGGGCACAAAAAGCGGACGGCCTTCATCTGCGCGCCGTCCGCCTTGTCTTCACGCACCCTCTGACCGGGCGGAAGTTTGACTTTCGTCTCAGTCGGGAATGCCCCAGTCCAAGCTCGTCTCGCCGCTCTTGATGCGGAGGTCGTGCGTGTCCTTCTTCTTGGACGCCTCGCCGTCCTCCTTGAAATAGGAGACAGGTGACAGGTCTTCGTCCGATGTCGTGTCCGCGCGTTTGGCTTTTGATTCGCTTTCCGTGTCCGCGTTTTCGGGAAGGGTCTCCTCCAGCCGATCCAAGTCATCGAGAATCTGATCAATGACCTCGCGCGAGACACGTGCGCGCGAAGGGGTGTCGGCAGACGGTCGAGAAGGGGACTGACGACGCGCATCTGAATCTGTGGTTGCCGCAGGCGGGCGCGGCGCATAGAGTTCAGGATAGTGTTTGCGCCGATAGGCCTCAAGTTCTTCCTCGCGGCGCCGCTTCTGTTCCTCGGCGGCCTTTTCCTTTTCGGCGGCCAATTCGGCCTTTAGGCGTTGAATCTCAAGTTCCTCGGCTGTGGGGGGCTTGGGCTTGGCGGCTTCGGCGGCGGCCTGTTGCTCGGCACGTCGAGCTTCGGCTTCCGCCATGGCCTTGTCGGCCTTGGCTTGGGCTTCCGTGAGCTTGCGCTGCATTTCCTCAAGCTTCGTCGTGAACGCGAGGACGGCCGCGCTGTCCTGCGGCGGCTGGACGACGACGGGTGCCGCGACACCGTGGTCTTTCATCGCGAACTCGACCAGGCGGTCGTTCAACTGCTGGTTGCGGCTGGAGACGTTCACGAGCAAGACGACGAAGATCGCGATGACGGCCAGCATCAGAACGCCGAAGAAGGCACCAAGCGCGAGAAGACGTTTGCGAGCCTTGGCCTGTTCGGCGTCAATGTACTGCTGGAATGCCTTGAGGACGGGAAAGTCATCGAGCGCATCGCCCGTGCCGCCATAGACGCTGACGGCGCGCGCGCCAAATTCAGGATTGATTGGATTCGTATTCATTTTCAGTCCTTTGATTATGGTATAATATGCGTATGAAGTTTTTCCCGTATTTTTTTATTTCGTTGGCATTTGTGTTTTTGGCACTGGACGATTTGGCGCAAGCCGTCTATTGTCTTGCATTTGCCGCGTTGTGGCGTATGCTATTAGTTGACTAGACCCATTGACAACAGCCTGTCAGATTTGGTATCATTATGTGCGTGGTGCATAACCTGCGTTATGTAAA